>JADYZK010000026.1 GCA_020853175.1 Bacteroidales bacterium | reverse complement strand
TCAGCATTAGGCTGTTCACTTCACGAAGCTTACCATTGGTCAGGTTAGAAGTTTTTGTAAAAATGGCATAACGTTGATGGTGTTTATCCACCCATTGCGTCATTTCTGAACTCCGCTCCGATTCTGGCTTGTTGAGGGTTGTGCGGTAGTCAATTTTATAGGTTGAAATGCCAGTTTCATCTGGAGAAAACGATTTATTGGATACCGTAGTTTTGCTTTGGCAAGCGCTCAACATAAGGATCAAGGATAAAGTTACCAGAAGAAAATGACATGCCATTCGTTTCATAATGGGATATAAGAAGTTCTTACATCGGTGTTGCCATCATCACATTACCACTTTACAAATTCCACTCTTCTATTTTGGGCCTTTCCTTCGGAATTGGTATTGCTGCTTAAAGGATGGTTTTCGCCAAAGCCTTGGGAGGTCAAGCGTTGAGGATCAATTCCTAACTCAGTGAGTTTTGCCATTACCACTTTAGCTCTCGCCTCGGAGAGTTTTTGGTTAAGGTTTTCATCACCATCGCTATCGGTATGGCCTTCGACGCTAAATTTCAGCTCAGGATGATCGGTCATCATTTTTACCACGTAGTTGATTGTCCCCATACTTTCGGGTTTGATAGTAGCCTTATTGACCTCGAATTTGATGCCTGTGGTAACAAACTTTCCATCGGTGAGCAGCTTATCATACAAGGGTACAGCACCTTTGGCGAGTCGGATATTTTTTATAAAAAACATTCCTTCTGAATGGTTGTAGGCGCTGAGTGTGATTCCGGTTGGATTTTCTTCGATATTGGGAATGTTGAGCAATCGGGCATCATCAAGGTAAATCTTTAGTGCTCTTTTGTTGAAGGAGATGGCTACATGCCGCCAAATGCTCGTTTTGTTCATGTTGGGCCGGTCTGTTTCAGGGAATTGTTTCTTAGAAATATTGCCATAATCGGCTTCATTGACGTTTATTTTCAAAGGTTTTAAAATTTTTTTTTGATTTTTGGCATCAAAAAAGAGGATGCTGTAACTCCGATTGTATTTGTCGGCTTCAAAAAAGGCATCAAATTCGAGGGTAAATTCATCGGGCAAATAATCTTCTTTTCTGTTTTCAATCAGAGGGATGATGCCGTTTGGAGCATTTCCGGTTTCACGAAAATAAATCACATTTTGACCATCAAATACGGCATTTTCAATGGTACCTTTTACCAAATCCCATTTCGATGGAAACTCACCATTGGTTTCGTCTTCTTGATTGTCCTCGAAAATGATTTCACTTCCGGGCACAAAATCATAGCGTGCCCATTCTAACACCGGCTTTGGAGCTTCAACAGAAGTGGAATTTTCATTACTTTCTGTTGAGGAGGCACCAGAATTTTCAGCTTTTGTGGTTTCGGCACTTCCGGCGTTTTCCTTTTCTTTTGTTTTGGTTGGTTTTTTTTCGCCTTTCACTGTGCCGTCAATTCCTTCTTCAGTTTTGTCTAAGGCTTTGTCCACGCCCTTATCGAGGCGTTTTTCAACTCTGTTTTCAACGTTCCGCTCTGCTTTGTTAACGCTTCTTTTTACGACATTATTCAGATTAACTTGCGCTGAAACAGTTGTCGAAAACAATACCATCAGGAGCATCAGACGACTCAATTTTACCATTTTCATTGGGTTTTATTTTTGGTTTTATAAGTTGATTTTTTATTCAAAATGAGGAGTTGTCGTTTTAGTTTAGCTTTTAATGTTGACAAAACTTATCCATCCTATTGAAAGCATAGCAACAAAAATCAATAAAAATAATCCAAGAAAATACTTGTTTTTGAATTCGCAAAGGCTGTCTTAGAATTTGCAGGCTAAGCCTTAGAAACAGCAGCTCTGAGCGCGCTTTACACCTACAATTATAGTTTTGAAATCAACTGTAGGAGGTATTGTCGCCTTCGCGAGGCTAAAGGCACAGCGGTGCCATCGGTTAAAAAAACCTGCCCTCCTTCGCCTTTTTCCACTTTTTTTATGCAAGAGAGATTGATCAAATGTGACTGATGGGAACGAAAAAAAGCAAAGGGCGCAAGCATAGGTTCAAACTCACTCAATCCTTTTGAAATAAGCAGCTTTGTTCCATCACGAAAAAAGAATGTCGTATAAACATTGTCGGCTTCGCAACGTACAATTTCTGAAACGTCAACAATATGGATGTCGGTAACGGTGCGAAGCACCATTTTTTTATGCGAAAGCGAGTCGTGGCCGGCCATCCAATTATTAACCATGGATTCATGCTCGCGACTCCATTGTTCTATAGCGCGCTCCATAGCCTCTTTAAATTCAGCCTCATTGATGGGTTTTAGTAAGTAGTCGGTAGCCCCCATTTTTATGGCTTGAAGAGCAAATTCATTATAAGCGGTAATAAAAATCAGCTTAAAGCCGCGATCGTTGATCTGCTGAAGCACCTGAAAACCTGTTCCTCCTCTAATTTCGATGTCAAGAAAAACAATGTCGGGCTTCTGTTGGTTAATAAGTGCAACAGCCTCAGCCACAGAACCTGTCTCGCCCACCAATTCACTTTGTGGATACCAACGTTTTAGTAGCAATTGAATGGCTTGTCGGATTGACTTTTCGTCATCAACAATTATGGCTTTCATTGTTTCTCGCGGTATATGATGGGAACTTTTATCACCACAATAACGCCATTATGGCTGGGCGACAATGTTTTACGATCGGTAATTTCGTAAATAATGGGTATGCTTAAACGTTTGTTCAAGTTTTGAATACGTTCCATGAAAATAGAATTGGCATAAGAAACATGATCTTTCGTTTTTGGTGTGGATTGAGTTAAGCCTATACCATTGTCCGTGATTGTGGCAACAATTTGGTTGTTTTTTTCTTGAATTTGCACTTCTACCCTACCGTCTTTGTCGAGTTTGCAGATGCCATGCTCGATGGCATTTTCAAGAAAAGGCTGAATCAGCATGGGAGGGAATAAGATGAAATCGGTATCTATCGTTTCATCAACCTCTATGGTGTAGCTCATAAGATCTTCAAAACGAAGCTTTTGAAGTTCGAGATAATTGCTTAGGATACTTATTTCATCTGTTAAGCTGATCCATTCTTCGCGGGAGCTTTTCAGCACCGCCCGCATGAGTTTGGCGAAATTGCCAAGAAAAGTGGCCGCTGCATGGCTCTCGCCCCTGAGCATCACCATTTGAATGGCACTCAGCGCGTTGAAGATAAAATGCGGATTCATTTGCGAGCGCAAAAGTTTTTGTTCGAGAACAAGGTTTTTCTGTAGGTTCTGCAACTTATTCTGCCTCAGCAGAATAAATATGAACATTGCCAACAGTAACAACAATAAAATGCCCATCAGAAAGTAAAGCCTTTCACGTTGAAGTTGCTCTTGCTGCAACTGGTTTCGGGTGCTAAGCAAAAGAATTTGCTGCTCTTTTTCTTTTGTTTGAAACTTGGTTTCCAGCAGTGAGATGTTCTTTTTTACCTCCAAACTTGAAAGCGAATCGTTCAGCTTCTGGTATTCGATGAGTTGATTGTATGCTTCGGAAAAATTTCCTAACTTGCCTTCAGTAAAGGCTATACCTTTTAAAACTGTGAGATAAATATCGGTGTAATCGTAGATATTTATGTGGCTCAGCACTTCGTTGTAGTACAACCGAGCTTGGGTGTAATTCTCTAATTTTTTGTAACACGATGCTATATTTTCGGTTGCAGCGAGTTGGCGGTAAATAGATCCTCCATTCTTAGACATATTATATGCTTTTCGTGCCACTTCGAGTGCTTTGGCAGGATCGTTCAAAGCGAAATAAACCTCTACCAAATTGGAGTTGGCCGTCGCCACTCCATTGGGGTAGTTGTTGTTGATTGACAATTCAATCATTTGCTGATAGGCTTCAAGCGCTTGCGCATAACTGCCTTCATCGGCATAAATACCTCCCAAGTCATTTAAAATGGAGATACGCGTTTTCAATCGGGCATATTTTTCATTTTCAGCAAGTTGGGCAGCTGCCTCGAGATAGTATTTCCATTTATCGGGAAGTTTCAATTCCTTATACACCTCTCCTATTTGCTGAAAATAAAAACTGATATTGGTCGAATCGCCACAAGCTATCCTGTATTCTAAAGCTTTAAGTTTCACTTTCAAAGCCTCCTCATAATTGCCTTGGTTCACATATTCCATTCCCAAGTTGATCAACACATCACCGGCTTTGGCAGTGTCGCCATTTTGCAAGAATAAATTGGTAGCTTCAAGAAACATGGCGTTAATGCTATCGGCTGTTCCGGAATAGCTGTAATTGGAAGCTAAATAGTTCAATATCTGTGCTATACTCTTAATATTTTCAGATTTTCTCGCTGCTTGAAGTCCTTTTAAAAGGTATTGATTGGAAACATAAAGGGAATCATTTTGATCGAAATACACCCCTAAGCGGTAGTAAGCACGGGCCAATTCGAGTTGATCGTTGGAATTTTGAGCCTTTTCGAGATTGAAAAACAGCTCGTTACGTTCTTCAGCATGTGCTGAAAAAGAAATAAAACACACAAAAAAGCACCATCCAAAAATAACTGACTTGAGGCTCTGCATACGTTCAACATTTTTCACGCCAAAGGTAAGTAAGCCTTTAGATTAATTGTTGATTATTCGTTCAGATACGGTTCATTTTTAATTTGAACCAATGTTTTAGCATATAGGGATTGTACATTACCAATAAGTTGCTTAAACTGCATTTCTGTCAATCTATCGCTTTCACTTTCAAGTTTTTGAAGCATTTGAGCCACTTTGTTCATCTCAAATTGTAATGCCGCCGATTTCATTGAATGGGCCGTTTTTCGAAGTGTTTCGCGATCATTGACTTGTTGGGCAAGAGTGAGGGTCTCCAACATTTGTTCAGAATACGTGATAAAAGAAAGCAGAATATCCTTCAAATCGTCTGATGAGTCGCCTAAAGTGTTTTTCAGAAGGTTGAGGTTGTAACGTTGGGGTTCTTCCTGACTTAAAACCTTGTTTTCTCTGTGTTTACTTTCAATAATTTGATGGATTGACAAGGCCAACTCCTCCGATTTTTGGTATGATTTCAGTATCACACCATCCATTCCGGATGCAATACAAGATAATTTAGTTTGCGAAGTATCATCGCCGCTGTAGGCAATAATGCAACTTTCCTCCGATTTTTCGCGCATGGCCGTTGCAATATCAAAGCCGGTCATATCGGGCAAATAGATGTCTAAGAGCACAAAATCATAAGTATTTGCTTCAAAAAAAGTGAGTGCTGTAGTTCCATCGGGAGCAAGATCAAACTGGCAGCGGGCATCTTTGAGGTAGCGCGAACTAAGCAGCTGAAGCATTTTGTCGTCCTCTACCACCAATGCTTTCAGCCCGGCAAGCGGAAATACTTTGGCTGCTGGATGCTCTTGCGACAACAGCTCTGGTCGGTTGAGTTTATCAACAATAGTTTGGATCAGAAGTTTTTTGTCGTAAGGTTTTGGAACAAAGGCATCCATGCCGGCCTCAATACATTCCGTGATGGTTGTTTC
>JADYZK010000025.1 GCA_020853175.1 Bacteroidales bacterium | reverse complement strand
TATCTGTTAGAGTAAATGATCCTGTTTCTGTAGAATGTAAAGCTTTGCTCACTTCATACATATAAGTGCCGGCTGAGAGACCAACAAAACTGCACATTCCAGCGGCATCTGTGAGTTGCTGACCCACACCAATGATGACAACCTGTGCTTCTTCGACAGGGGTTTCAAATATATTTTTGACCATAAATGTTACGTCAAATACATTAGATTCCATTGTTACATCCACATTTACTGGCGAGTTGATAACTTCAAGATTTCCGGTAAAAGAAGCAAAGCCATCTTTCTCAATCAAATAAATGTACACTCCTGGTAGCACATTTTCGAAAACATAAGGACTTGAGCTAAGGGTATTTCCATCCAACGTAACTGTGGCATCGTTGATTGGATTGCCTTGCGCATCCATCACGTTAAAGGTTACGTCGTAAGCCATAAGTGTTAAAATAACATTCACTGTAACATTTTGATCCACAACAGCTACTTCGCCAAACGCAGTATTGTATAAAGGATGTGAAATTTCATAAGGATAAATTCCTGCAAGAAGGTTCGTTACCGTATAAACGCCTTGGGGTTGATCAATGCCGGCAAATTGAAGCACGGCATCAGTGATGTTTTGGCCATTGGCATCATTTACCACAAAAACAACCGAATAAGTAGCTGCTTCTACCTCAACGGTAACAGTGTAAGTTGCTGATTGGCCATGAGGTGTATCCAAAGCATAAGAGACCGGATTTGTAAAATCAGTTGGAATTCCACCCTGAGGTGAGCTTGTAACAGCTTCAGGCATTGTAATTTGCGGAATTAAAATCGTCAGATCCGTTCCAAAAGGCACCACAAGGTTGATGCTCAAATCTTGCTGATTGATTTGCCCAATTACATCGGTTGTTAAGCCGGCATTGTCCTCACTTAAAAACACAAACTGTTCAATAACTGGTTCTATTGTTAAAATGGGCATGTAGTTTACCCATCCTAAACCGGCTTGATCGGGCTGATGAAAGATCATCGCCTCAGCCTCAATAGGATCATTGGTTCCCCAATAATTGCCTATGGCCATGATGTCGTTTACGGTATTGTTGTAAACGGCATAACTTACGCCTCCATTTCCGTTTTCGTAAAAGATATTTCCGCCATGATCGTCATCAGTTCCAAAGTCGGGCTGGGCCACATTTTGAATGGTTGCTCCCCATAAGTTACCGGTAATGAGGTTATTGCGTACAATGGCTACGTTTCCTGTGCCACTGGCTTGAAAATTCAATCCGCTTCCACCTAAGTTGGGTTGATTTTGTATATTGTTATCAATCAGGCTATTATTGTCAATTATTGTGCTGATGTTGGCACCAATTTGAGCAAATCCATACCGGTTGTTGATGATATAATTATCGCGAATAACCGCTTTTGTACTTCCGGTAGCAAGCAAATTACTGATGCCAATTCCACCGGCATTGGTGTAGAAACCTTCAACGTAATTACCAATAATATACACGGTGTCCACACCACCTGGCCCAAGGTTAATTTGCGGGCGATTCGAGTTATCGGAAGTGTTATGATAAATGATATTATTCAAAATTTTGGGAGAACCCGACACATTAGCTCCTGAACCGATGGCAGAGCGGGCATTTTCGGAAAAAACACAATTGCTGATGATCGGGCTGCAATTGCTGTAAGTGATAACAGCCGACACATTGCTTGAACCATTTTTTCTGAAAACACAATCCTCGAATATCGCTTCCGACGAAATCAACTGAACACCTCCTCCGTAGGTAACAATGGTATTTTTGAACCTATTGGCTTGGGAATCTTCAAAACGCAATCCTTTAAAATTGGTACTTGCCGTGGTGGTGTCAATGGCCGTGAAAACAACTTTTCCCTCAACGGGATCAGAAATCAAAGTTCCCAAAAACTCCGGTCTAATTCCCGATGCAATTCTTACTACGGCTGCCGAGTTAATACGTAAGGTATCGGTGGCAGAGATAGTGATTGCGCCATTCACTTGATAGGTTCCATCAACAAAAGTAACCACACCGCCCGAAAGTGTGACCAGCTGATCGAGTGTTAAACTCAGTTGATTTCCAGGTGTAATGTACTGAGCACTTACACTTTGAAGCAATGAAACTATCACCGCCAACAAAACAAACTTTAAATTTTTCATCACAGTATTTTTAATTAAAAATGAACGAAACTGAATCAACAAAGTTAAAGATTATAAGCAATAGCGGAGCCTTTTCATGCTTTTAGAAAAAAAATGACTTTTGGGAATGGATTTCGTATCTTTGAGCGTATTGAAATAGCATTAAAAACAAACGTTATGAAAATTAAATTTCTAGGAGGTGCCGGCGAGGTAACCGGAAGCAAGCACCTGATCACAACAGCCGACGGTAAAAAAATTTTGCTCGACTGTGGCAGTTTCCAAGGCAAAGGTCTCGAAACCGACAGCTTGAACCGCAACCCGGGCATCAATCCCGAAGAGATTGACCATATCGTACTCACACATGCTCACATTGATCATTCGGGAATGATTCCTTATTTTTATAGACGGGGCTTCCGTGGATCGGTGATTTGCACCCATGCCACACGTGATTTGTGTTCCATCATGCTGGCCGACAGCGGCTTCATTCAAGAACATGATACCAAATGGTTCAACAAAAAAAGACAAAGACAAGGCCTGCCGCCCGTGGAACCCATTTATACAAAAAATGATGCCATCAATTGTATGGAGCTATTCATTAGCGTTCCCCTCGATCGAAAATTCAAAATTGACGGTAATATCAAAGTAAAATTTAACAATACCGGCCACATGCTGGGAAGTGCCGCCGCCAGCTTCGAGATCAAAGAAGGCGAAAAGCTGTTTCGGATTACCTACACCGGCGACATTGGCAGACCTAAACATTATCTGCTACGTTCGCCCAGGCCTTTCCCGCAATGCGACTACCTGATCACCGAATCAACTTATGGTAACAGACTCCATCAAGACCAAAAAGGAGCTGAAGAGTTGTTGCTCAAAATTGTGAAACACACCTGCGTTGAAAAAAGAGGCAAACTCATCATTCCCTCCTTTGCCATTGGTCGAGCACAAGAAATTGTCTATGTTTTGAATAATTTTTACAATGAAGGACGTTTGCCGCGTATCCCGGTGTATGTTGACAGTCCATTGGCCGTGAATGCTACCGAAATTTTCAGGATGCACCTCGACGAGCTCAACAGCGAGGTTCAAGCGGTGATGGAAAACGATCCCGATCCTTTTGGATTCAACACCCTTCGCTACATTAAAAAAGTGGAAGAATCGAAAGCATTAAATGACACGGATGAGCCCTGTATCATCATTTCCGCTTCGGGGATGATGGAGGCCGGACGCATCAAACACCACCTGGCCAACAGCATTGGTAATCCAAAAAATTCGATACTTGCCGTGGGTTATTGCGCTCCATCAACACTCGGTGCGCGGATTCTATCAGGTCGAAAAGTGATTTCCATTTTTGGAACAGAACACAATGTCAATGCAGAGATCTATCAAATTGATTCCTTCAGCGGTCATGGCGATTACGAAGAGATGCGTCAATACCTTCAATGCCAAGACAAAGCCAAGGTGAAAAAGGTATTTATTGTACACGGCGAGCACGAAGCCTCAGAACATTACAAACAAACTTTATTGGATGACGGTTTCACAAAAGTTGTCATTCCGCAAGTCGGTTATGAAGAAGAGCTGAGCGTTTAAGGATTCGGACTGCGTTTTAACCTCGAGTATATTTAAGAAGTAGATAAAGACGTAAATCTATTTTTTGGTTCGTATGTTCAATTGTTAGCATCCAACATAAAAAGCCAGGGTTATGAAAAAGTTATTAATAGCATTGATAATCGCAGGAATGCACCTTTCAGTTTTCGCGCAAGAATTAATGACGATTGGAGAAGTGTTCAACTTTGAAATTGGAGACCAATTCCAAACTGAAGGTACAGCAGATCATCAACCTCCAAACGCTGACAGAATCACGATAACAGAGAAGTATTTCTCATTGGATAACGACACTTTATTTTACATTAGATTTCATGATTCATATTACAGTGAAGTAATTTGGGGAGAAAATCCTTACTTGGAATATCATTTTTGGACAAAAACAGATACTGTTTTCTATTCAAATCTTGATTCTTCATTGCTACACTTAGATTCCGGTTTTGAACAGAGCCAGTACATTGAAACCTCAAATGAACTGTGCGATTCTTTAATTAACGGCTGCGCTTTTGAAGCTGGCCCGGGTTTTGAAAACGACAATTTCGTCAACGAATATGGAAAAGGCTTAGGAAAGACCTACGCCTACTTTTACAGTGGAGAAGCACAAGCTATAGCATGGCGGAATTCATTGTTTTATTACAAAAAGGGAGGCTTTGCGTGTGGCGTTCCTGACACTTTAACCGTTGGGATTGAGGAGATTAACAATCAAGAATCCCTCATTACTATTTTTCCAAATCCTTCTTCGTCAGTTATTAACATAAAAAATGAAACCCAATTTGACAAACTTCAATGCGCCATTGTTAATTCTCAAGGACAAGTAATTTTTTCGCAGCAACTGAATGGAAACGAAGATAAACTCAACATCAACCCCTTAGAAAAAGGGATTTATTTCTTGCAAATCAAATCTGGGAACCATTTAACCATCAGAAAATTCATTAAAAAATGAAATTTCAACTGCCAACAATGTGGCTACTTTTCAGCAGTTCGCTTGTAAAGCACCAGCACCTCATTTTCATCCAATCCACCATAAAATTTGTTGAGTTGGAGTATCCAAGGAGCTACACTTTGAGCTTCAAACCGAAAGTTGTTTTGTTCAATCAAACCCACGCATTCCGCTTTGTTTAAATCCACCTTACGGCAAACAAGCAGTTGAATAACTTCATCTGCAACGAGTGAATCATTTAAAAAACATAAGTTTTTGATGTGCGTTTCGGTCATGTTTTGCTCCAAGTAAAACTTCACCGGAAGACTTTGCCAAGGATTATAAGGATTGCTCCAAGTGCAAAAAATCAAATGAATGGGTTGATTTCCATAGGTTGTATGAATATGTTCGGTAATTTCCATTCGGCCAACTCCTGCCGATTTTTGGCTCAAAGCCACAAGTCCGGGCAGGTTCAGCAAAAGAAATAATCCTAAAGTTAAACTTCCAATCAGCCTTTTTTGCTTGAACCCAAAATTCAGCTTTTGCAACTGCTCAAATAGCGTCATCAATACAAAAGGAAACAAGAAAATCAATGGAAAAAGAAAGCGTTCTTCCTTATGCGGAACAAAAGAATGAAGCACAAAAAAAGGAATGATAACCCACATCAACAGGTTTTTAGGCTGCGTGATCAAAAGAAATAAAAATGAAATGATAAGCGGCACACCCACCCAATAGCCGGTGTATTGAAGCAAACTGATGAAGTAAAAATACCAGGGCGAAGTGCCAAAACCCGCGCCTTCACTTGAAATTACGGAAGCCGCATAGTTGTATGGAGCAAAAACAATTTCGCCATAAAACCAACTGTCAACAACAAACCCCAGCAGCAGCACAGCCAAAAAGGCTATCGAAAAAACAAGGTAAAACTGCACCTTAGGCTTTTGAACAAAAAGCAACCAAGCCAACAAGCCAACAATAGCGAATCCCATTTGATAGCGAAACAAAAACGAAAATCCCAATAAAAGTCCAAAGTATAAAGCATTTGAAGTTTTCTTTTCCGGATTAAAAATCAAAGACAAGGCCATCAGAAAAAAGACTCCTGCCCAGGTTTCCGACGAAAAACGTACACCCAAATAAGGAATGAACCACAAAAAAAAGGTAAGCGACAAATAAATGAGTCGGTTTTCTTTTCCCGCAAACAAATGTTGGGTTGAAGTGTAAAAAAACAGCAGCGACCACAAAGTGACAAAAGCCGTGAGCAAGCGCAAACCAAAAGCATGATGATAAGGATCGTGAATACCGAGGGTTTGAAACAATTCAATAGCACCAAACGCAATGGTCGGTTGCAATGCCGACCGCATTTGCTCTTTGTACTCCCAAGGCACATCGGCTGCTGAATGCGTTCCAAGCTTCAAGCCTGCCATTTCCACGATTTGGTATTGTTCATCGGCATGGTAATAGCCAGTGCTATTCCAAGCTGTAATTACAAAGACAAAAACAGCGATGAGGAAAATGCATTTTTCACGAAAAGAAGCAGAGCCGAAAGAAAATTTTATCACCAGAACAGCATTATGTTAGATACCAAGCATTTATATTGAGGCGCTTTAAAATTACATTCTCTCTGAAAAAAGAGCTTTCAAGGCGCTAACAAAAACCAAAAATACATTTTATCTCCCTTTACCCGAATGGAAAAGGGCATCTGCTTTTAAAACCATGAAAAGGTTCTCTTTCGTTCAGCACTGCAATGAATACCCAAAAAAGGCGGCGATTTCACAGCCTTAATCAGCCATACGTTGCGAGAAGTCTTCGTAAATTTCGTAGGTATCTGAAGCAATCATCAGCTCTTCATCGGTAGGCACCACAATCACCTTCACCTTGGATTCGGGAGTGCTGATCAACAATTCTTTTCCTCTGGAATTCATGGAAAGTTCTTCGTCAATATGCACACCTAAAAAGCCCAGATCGTCTAATGAACGGGTTCGTGTCCGTGTATCATTTTCGCCGATGCCACCGGTAAACACAATCAAATCAACACCACCCATGGCGGCAGCATAAGCACCAATATATTTCCTCACGCGGTATTGGTAC
>JADYZK010000024.1 GCA_020853175.1 Bacteroidales bacterium | reverse complement strand
TCCTCAGGAATTTCATCAAGAGAAACGTTGTATTTGTAGGAGTTTACGGCTAAAACCTTAACTTGATGTCCAGCTTTGATCATCCCCTCGATGAGGCTGTTCATGGCGATTGGCCCCCCTTCGCGTGCCGGAAAGGGCGATTTATTGCATAAGAAAAGCACTTTCATAAAGAGTTTTTTTTCTGTCGGAAGGGAGTTAAAAAACGGTGGAAAAACTTTTTCCAGGCTTCGGAATCGAGCAAAGGGGCATCGCTGGTGGATTTAAAAGTGAGGAAAAGTCCGATAGGAAACAAGACGATAGACGAGAGCCAAACGCCGAGAACCAAATTAAGATCGCCCACTTTGGCCGCCTTTTCTCCTGTGATGCTGGTGATGTGATAAATCACGAAAAAGAAAACGGCAATCACCACGGGCAGGCCCAGTCCGCCTTTGCGAATGATGGCTCCCATGGGTGCTCCAATGAAAAACAATATTAAACATGCAATAGAAAGGGTGTATTTTTTGTGCCAGACAATTTCGTGTTTACGAATGTTTTCGGTTTGAAAATTGAAGTCGTTTTTGTTAAAAACAATATTTTCCTGGGTGCTTTTGGCAGCGCTGATAGCAAGCTCCAGCACATTGAATTGGTCGCCAGCGCTAAAATTGTCGAGCAAGGGATACTTTAGCATCACAAGATGCATACTATCGGCGTTGTGTTCCAAATTGGCGGCGGCCTTTCGGTGTGTTTTGCCCAATAAAGCCCTTCCGGCCAAAGAGGTGTCAACCATTGTTGAAAGCTGGTTAAACCGCCGGAAAAAACCTTCGCTGTACCGCTCTTTTCGTTCATCATAACGCTGGGTTAGTGAATCAATATATATTGTTAACTGCTTGGTGTTTAACATAGTATAATGATTCTTGAACAAATCTTCCTGAGCACGGTTGAGGTCGAAAGAGGTCAAATCGAATTTTATCCGCTGCTGCTTAAACTGGGTGCGGTCAAACGGACGGTTTTCTCTAAAATTACGTGTAGTGATAATGTCTTTGTAATTGTGGCCATCGAACAATGTGAAGATTACAAACTTCTGATCTGGTGTGAGTTCCATAAAACCCGAATCGGCTGTGGTTACCTTTATATTGCCCATACGATCGGTATGATCATAAATTTTTACATCATAAATCGTTCGCCCGTCCTTGTCTTTTTCGCCTACGCGAATGATATAGTTTTCAATTCCGGTATAAAATTCACCTGGTTTGATGTTGAAGGCTAGTTTTTGCTGACGTACATCATACAACAAAGTCTGGAATTTGAGGTTGGCCACCGGCAGCACATTGTTTGAAAAAACAAAGGCAAAAATGCTGATCAAAAAAGAAAGATAGACCAAGGGCTGCATCACCTTCCAGACAGAAATGCCGGAAGCCTTCATGGCCACCAACTCATAATGTTCGCCAAGGTTTCCGAAAGTCATGAGCGACGACAGCAAAATGGCCAGCGGAAGTGCCAAGGGGACAAAAGTGGCGCTGGCATAAAACAAGAGCTGTGCAATAAGATCGGCTTCAAGACCTTTGCCCACCAAATCGTCAATGTATTTCCAAAGAAACTGCATCAACAAAATAAATAAGGCAATAAAAAACGTCAGGATAAAAGGCCCGAGATAGGATTTCAGTACATATAAATTGATCTTCTTCACACGTGAGGTTTCTATTTCAATGGCAAATGTAATACAAAAGCAGCGAATCAATTTTCGCTGCTTCTTTTGTTAACGCCAAGCGGGGAAAACTATTTTACCAATCTAATTTTTCCGCAAACTCTTCGTTAATGGTTTTCATCAGCACATCGCAGCCGTGTTTAAAAAGCCGGTTGAGGTTGTCGTGTTCCTTGTAAACAAAATGTAAATCCTTGTATTCCCCTCGTTTGGGCAACAGTGTTAAGGCTTCGTTCATGGCTTCGTCCGGAGTTTCATCTTCGTGAACACCAAGTGCTTTAAGCAGTATAACAAGCTGATTGAATGAACTTTGAAGAACTGGGCCTTGCAATTGTTGACCAATGAGCTGAATTTTTCGCTGCGAATTGGTGAAGCTGCCACCCATTTCCCACACAAAAGAGGCAGGTAAAATAAGATCGGCCATAAAGGCTGTTTCCGACATCATGATATCTTGAACCACCATAAAATCGGTCTTCTTCAGCATTTGCTCAACTTGTGTTTTGTCAAAAGCACAGCCTATCGGGTCTTCACCAAAGATAAAAACATTCTTGATTTTTCCCTCCTGAAGCAGCTCACGAACAGGGTTCACGTGATGGGGCAAATGTTTTGTTTTCCAAGTAAAGTTCATCCGAAATTGCAAATCCTTGTCGAGAATAGGCTCTGCCCCCACGCCAATTTTTTCGCACACGCCCATATCGAAAATACCGTGGCTGTTGTTGCGTTCTTTGAGTGCGATGAGGCCGTTTGCCGTTTTGCCCAGTTTTCCGGTAATCATAGCCAGGTTATGCAGTGCCATACTGGCGTTTCCGGAGAGTTCTTTTTCTTGAAAAACAAGAATGGCATTCATCTCCTCGTTGAAATCGCGTGCAAAATCAGCCACAACCTCCTCCGTTGTACCTGCCTGGTGGAGCAAACGGTCAAAATCGCATTTCAGTAATTCCTTCACATAGCCCTCCCAGCCTTGGGTGCGGTCGTGGATGAACATGGCGTTGTGCAGATGATGCTTCACCAAATAAAAATTCACAGCTTTGATAAAAAAGAAATAGTTCTTAAAAGCAATGACCTTGTCAACCTTTTTGCTGAAACGGTTGTTGGGCTGCGTGGTGAGCAAAACAATTTCAATGCCCTCTTTGAAACGCGTGTTGAAAGCGATATGGTTGATGATAGGGTGGTCGAGGTGCACCTCATTGCCCACAAAATATATTTTAGATGCCCCTCTCAGGTCGCAATAAGAAGCATTTTCGTTGCTGTTAAAAAAGTAGCCGTCACCTCTTTCCAAATAGTGGAAGCTGCTGACGTTATTGGTTTTTACGCCTGCACGGGCCAGTTTTTGAATCAAATAAAGCTCTTCGTTGGTGAGACGTGCGCCGCCAAAAAAAGCGTTTTCATCAGGATGAACATTTTTTATCCGTTCCAAAATTGTTGTTATGGCGGCGTCAAAACTGATTTCTTTCCAACTGCCCTCTACTTTAAGCAAAGGTTTTGTAATTCTTTTTTGTGAGTTAAATAGCTTGTATCCAAATAGTTGCCTTCTATTGATTAAATTTAGACGATTGATTTCGCCTTTTCGGGAACTTGCACCATAAAACTCACCTCGGTAGTGATGCAAGTTCACTTCATAGCCTTCGGAGCCGAACATATCAATAGATTCTATCGTTTCTAAAGGCAGCGGTCCGGGCTTAAAACCATAATTTTCGTTAATGGCGCCTGTGGGACAAGTGGTGATACACAAGCCGCAACTTTCGCAAGCTGTTTGCTGCAAAGGAAGTCCCAAAGCCGGAGTCACATAGCTCTTAAAGCCACGGTTCACCAAACCCAGGGCATCGGCGCCCACCATTTCATGACAAATGCGTATACAGCGCGAACAAAGGATGCACTTGTTGCTGTCAATTTCGATAAATGGATGTCTGAAGTCAACTTTAAACTCTTGAAATT
>JADYZK010000023.1 GCA_020853175.1 Bacteroidales bacterium | reverse complement strand
CGCCAAAGGATTTTTTGTCCATGTACCTTGTTGAAACTCTGCAATAATTATAAAATAGCCGTTTTTTGACCTTTTGAAGCAACTGAAAAGACAATAATTTTGAAATATTTCGTTTAATTTTGACTAACAAACAGCAATTGTTAACCAAATAATTTATCGGATGGGTTTTACAGCATCAGTCCTGAAAAGCAGGATAAAAATGTTTCAGGATTTTTCAATTTTTGTGTTTCAACTCCATTTAAAATGCTTGTCACTTTTATGTTGTGTGGTTTGTTTCAGCCCATCACTTTTGGCTACCACACCCGACAGCAGTGCAAGGGTGAAAGCCGATAGCGTGAAATACTGGAAAGCGACCTCTGCTTTTGGCTTGACTTTTAACCAACTCAGCTTGACCAACTGGGCCAGCGGTGGCGAAAGTTCGGTTTCGGGAAAGGCCAACATTGATTTTAAAATTAACTACAAAAAGAACCAAAGCAGCTTTGAGTTAAAATCGAAAACTGGATTTGGTATTGTAGGTTATGGCAGCAAACGATTGGAAAAAACGGAAGACCGCATTGATTTTGCCACTTCTTTCTCTCAAGAAGCCTTCAAAAACTGGACTTACACCTCATTGTTTACTTTTAAATCGCAGTTTGCAAATGGATATAAGTATCCCAACGACAGCACTTTAATCTCAGCTTTCATGGCACCCGGCTACCTCACCGCCTCGCTGGGTTTCAAGTTTATGAAAACCGATAAATTTGAACTTTTTTTAAGCCCTGCCTCCGGAAAATTTACTGTCGTTAATGTGCAATCCCTGGCCGATAAAGGTGCTTTTGGTGTGAAAAAAGCCGTCTTGGATTCTACAGGAGCAGTCACGGTTCCAGGAAACAATCTTTTGGCTGAGTTTGGCATCAATGTTTTGGCCAGCTTCAACCATAGCTTTACCGACGATATTGACTTGGCTACAATGTTGAACCTTTACAACAACTACCTCGACGAAAATCAGGGAAATCGTTGGAACATTGACGTGGACTGGGAAACAAAAATCAATTTTACAATCAATAAACGCATTCAAACGGTTGTCTTTTTGCTCCTTAAATATGATCACGACATCATGGTGCCCATTTATGAGATGGACGAGAGCCGAAAAAAACAAATTGGTGAAGGGCCCCGCTTGCAAGTGAAAGAGTCGCTTGGTCTTGGCTTCAGCTATAAGATTGGTTAGATCGAAAACGAGCGATTGTTGAAATAAAATATTGACAATCTTCATTTTATGCACTATTATCTTCAAGATGAGATAAGAAATTCAAACTCGTTTTTATTCCGAAAATAATTTGGATTTTTCTATAAAGGTAGTTTTCAATGCCTTTTTTACTCTTTGGCATGGTTAAAAATTGGGGTCAGCTCCTTAAAAAGAAGACAAAACCAAAAAAAAATCAAAATTTGTTACAACGCTCAATTTTTACTTATCTTGCTGCCTCTTTTTAAAATGAAAATTTAAACATTTTTCTATGAAAATTTCAGTCGTTGGTACCGGTTATGTAGGCTTGGTAACGGGTACATGTTTTGCCGAGGTAGGTATTGATGTCCATTGCGTGGATATTGACAAACAAAAAATTGACAACCTTAACAAAGGGATCATCCCCATTTATGAACCCGGTTTGGAGGAGATGGTACAACGCAATGTGGATAAGAAACGTTTGTTTTTTACCACCGATTTGGCACCAACCCTCGAAGATTGTCAAGTTGTATTCAGTGCCGTTGGAACTCCTCCCGACGAAGATGGCAGTGCCGATTTGAAATATGTACTTGAGGTTGCGCGTCAAGTGGGTGAGAACATGCAGGCTTATTTGATGATCGTTACCAAAAGCACGGTCCCCGTGGGTACGGCTGAAAAAGTAAGAGCCGCAGTTCTCGAAGCACAGAAAAAAAGAGGAGTCAGCATTCCTTTTGATGTGGCCTCCAACCCCGAATTTTTAAAAGAAGGTGCAGCCGTTGACGATTTTATGAAACCCGACCGTATTGTAGTAGGTTTGGATTCTGAAAGGGCCGAAGAGCTCATGAAAAAACTCTATAAGCCCTTCACCATGAACGGCCATCCGGTCATTTTTATGGATATAGTCTCCGCCGAGATGACCAAGTATGCCGCCAATGCCATGCTGGCTACCAAAATCAGCTTTATGAACGATGTTGCTAACCTCTGCGAAATTGTTGGCGCCGATATTAATATGGTGCGCAAAGGCATTGGCTCCGATCGCCGCATCGGGAATTATTTCATCTACCCGGGCACCGGTTATGGCGGTTCCTGTTTTCCAAAAGATGTGAAAGCCCTCATCAAAACTGCCAAAGGCTATGGCTATAACCTTCGTGTGTTGCAATCGGTTGAAGATGTGAACGACGATCAAAAATCTATCCTCTTCAACAAATTAATGAAATATTCTAACTACGACCTAAAAGGCAAAACCATTGCCGTATGGGGACTTTCGTTCAAGCCCAACACCGACGATATGCGCGAAGCCCCATCCCGCGTGGTGATCAGCAAATTGCTCGAAGCCGGCGCCAAAGTAAGGGCTTACGACCCGGTAGCCATGCACGAGGCTGGTCGTATTTTCAACGACAAAATTGAATTTGCAAAAGACCAATACGATACCCTCATTGATGCTGATGCCTTGGTGATCATCACCGAATGGTCGGAATTTAAGTTCCCCAATTTCCGCGTCATTAAAAAATTACTCAAAACACCTGCTATTTTCGACGGCAGAAACATTTACGATGTGAAGGAAATGAAAGCCGAAGGCTTCGATTATTTCTGCATCGGAATCAACACTCAAAAGTAAAACCCTTATGGTTCGTGCTTTTCCGCTCGCGGAAAAGCACGAACCAAACTAATACCAACAACATGAAAAGAATTTTGGTTACCGGAGGCGCAGGTTTTATTGGTTCGCATTTGTGTGAACGACTGCTCAACGAAGGCAATGATGTGATTTGTTTGGACAACTATTTCACCGGTCAAAAGCAAAATATTGCCCATCTGATGGATCACCGCTATTTTGAACTGGTGCGTCACGATGTTACCGCTCCTTATATGGTAGAGGTGGACGAGATCTACAATTTGGCCTGTCCCGCCTCGCCGGTGCATTACCAATACAATCCCATCAAAACCATCAAAACATCGGTGATGGGTGCCATCAATATGTTGGGATTGGCCAAAAGGGTGAAAGCAAAAATTCTGCAAGCCTCTACAAGTGAGGTTTATGGAAATCCTGAGCAGCATCCGCAGAAAGAAACCTACTGGGGTCATGTCAATCCCATCGGCCCGCGCTCCTGCTATGACGAAGGAAAACGGTGCGCCGAAACGCTTTTCGTAGATTACCATTACCAAAACAAGGTGCGCATCAAAATCATCCGCATCTTTAATACTTACGGACCAAGGATGCACCCTAACGATGGTCGTGTTGTGTCCAATTTCATCGTGCAAGCCCTTCAAGGAAAGGATATTACCATGTATGGAAGCGGCCAACAAACCCGCAGTTTTCAATATGTTGATGATTTGGTGGAAGGCATGATGCGTATGATGGCCACCGATGACAGCATTACAGGGCCAGTAAATATTGGCAATCCCGGTGAATTTACAATGCTTGAGTTGGCCGAAAAAGTGATTAAAATGACCGGCTCCGGCTCTAAAATTATTTATCAACCCTTACCTACCGACGATCCGCTGCAACGCAAACCGGATATCACTTTGGCTAAAGAACTCCTCAAATGGGAGCCTGTTATCCAACTTGATGAAGGTCTGCAAAGAACCATTGATTTCTTTAAAACCGTTGTCTAAAAGGTTTTGTTTTGTTGCCAATAATGTGGTTTAGGTTAAAAAAACAAATACAATGAATATCTTAGTTACGGGCAGTAACGGTCAGTTGGGCAGTGAGTTACGCAAAATGGCCCGAGTTGATCGCTTGCACCATTGGCATTTTACGGATGTTGCCGAACTCGACATCACGAAACAGGAAACAGTGGAAGGTTTTTTTGAGATTCATGAAATTGAAGTCTGCATCAATTGTGCTGCCTACACGGCTGTGGATAAGGCAGAGGACGAACCAGAGCTGGCCGATCGCATCAACGCTTTGGCTGTGGGTGTGCTGGCCGATGCCTGTAAAAAATACAAGGCGCTTTTGGTGCACATCTCAACCGATTATGTATTTAATGGTGAAAACTTTCAACCTTACGAAGAAAACGATCCCGTTGCGCCTATTTCAGCTTATGGTAAAACCAAGGCTCATGGCGAGGCGATTCTTGCCTCACACGCTTGTCACTCGGTCATCTTACGTACTTCATGGCTTTATTCGGCAACAGGAAATAATTTTGTAAAAACGATGCGCCGTCTTGGCGGTGAAAGAGAGGAATTAAAAGTGGTCTGCGATCAGGTTGGCACCCCAACTTGGGCCTTCGATTTGGCGTGGGCCATCCTTTTGGTGGTGGATCATTATGATGGTGGTTACGTAAAGGAAATTTATCATTTCAGCAATGAAGGGGCTATCAGTTGGTACGATTTCGCCAAGGCCATAATGGAAATGGATGCCATCCACTGCAAAGTAACGGCCATTCCTTCGTCGGCTTATCCGGTAAAGACAAAAAGGCCATTTTACAGCGTTTTGAGCAAAGAAAAATTTAAAAACAAATACCAGGTGCAAGTCCCCTATTGGAAAGACAGCCTGTTGCAATGTATGAACGAACTCCATGGACAAGAGCAGGCGAAATAATTTGGCAATCCTTATTTTCGATTCCGCACGCGAAGTACATTCGGTGGTGGGAGCCGGCATTTTGCCCGATTTGTTTAAAAGTTGTTTGGCCCACGAGTTTCGCCTTCGCGGCCTTCGCTTTAGGATGAATGCTCCACAGCAAGTGGTCTATAAAGGCATCCGTTTGGAAGACAAATTGATTGCTGATTTTATCATTGAAGAAGAAATTGCGCTCGAAATCATTGCCGAATCTGATGCTTATCAAAAACAACTGCTGAAAATCAACAGCATCCTTTCGTTTTCAAGCTGTAGTTTAGGCATCCTTATTGACCCTTCGCAGGAAAGGTTGATTGACGGTTTTAAGAAGATAACTAACTTAAAAAAAACATCTTTATGATAACTCAAATTGACAAAGCAATAAGCGACAAAGTTCAACAGTGGTTGCACTCACCTTACGATGCCGAAACCACTGCCAAAGTGCAAATGCTGTTGGAAAACGATCCGCAGGAAGTGGTGGAAAGTTTTTATAAAAACCTTGAATTTGGCACCGGTGGCCTGCGTGGTATTATGGGTGTCGGCACCAACCGAATGAACAAATATACTGTTGCTATGGCCACTCAAGGCTTAGCCAATTACATCAAAAAAATGTTTCCCGATGTTGAAACCCCCGCCATGGCCATTGCTTATGATTGCCGCAACAACAGCGATTATTTTGCGCGCATCACCGCCGAGGTCATGTCGGCCAATGGCATTCGGGTTTATCTTTTTGAGGGCTTACGACCCACACCGGAGTTGTCATTCGCCGTGCGTTATTACGGCTGCCAAAGTGGCGTTGTCATTACTGCTTCACACAATCCGAAAGAATACAATGGCTACAAAGCTTATTGGGACGATGGCGGACAACTGATTGCACCGCATGATAAAAACGTGATTGCCGAAGTTGAAAAAATTGCCGGTCCTGCCGATGTGCTTTTTGAAGCAAATCCAGCTTTGATTACTATGCTTGGTGATGATTTTGATGCCATTTATGTGAATCAAATCAAAGCTTTAAGTCTTTCGCCTGAGCTTATCCAACGGCAGAAAAACCTTAAAATCGTCTTTACACCCATCCACGGTTCGACAGTGAAATTGGTGCCAATGGCACTCAAAGCCGTTGGATTTGATGCTGTGACAATAGTTGAAGAACAAGCCGTTGTAGATGGCAATTTCCCAACTGTTCATTCGCCCAACCCCGAAGAACCTGCAGCTTTGAGCATGGCCATTCAAAAAGCGAACGCCATCAATGCCGATTTGGTCATGGCTACCGATCCCGACGGCGACCGTGTG
>JADYZK010000022.1 GCA_020853175.1 Bacteroidales bacterium | reverse complement strand
TGATTGAAAAATGGCTGAAAGCTGCTAATTAATAATCAAAAAAAATCCCGCCAAAAGCGGGAACATTTACTAAGATACTTGTTTTGCAGCGTTTAATTTGAAGATGAAGCTGTTTAGCTTCCCAAAACTAAATTAGGTCTTGAAGTTTAAACCCGTTTTTTCCTTTCTGAACGCGTTCACGCCACCAAATTCAAAATTTCCAGGTCTTTATTGCTTATAGCGACAAAATTACGGCGGTCAAACTATGCACGCCTTACAACATTGTTATAATGTGTTACATCATTTTCAGTTCATACTATAGAATTTGATCTGAAATACCACTTTCAAAGCAAAAAGTGATAATGATGTAACACTTCATGGTAGTTATGTAACGCCAAAGAGCAGATGCAGGGCTAATTTTGCCAAATGAATACTGTAAATACAACAGTAAAAAAAATAGATTTATTCATTAAAAATAGATGAAAGATGAAAAAGTTAAAATGGAGTGCATTGGTACTATTAAGTACAGTTTTTATTTTTGGCGGATGTGCCACCTGGAATAAAACCCAAAAAGGCGCGGCCGTTGGCACTGCTGCCGGAGGAGCCACAGGTGCTGTAATTGGAAGAGCTGCCGGCAATACAGCTTTAGGTGCTATAATTGGAGCCGCAGTGGGTGGTGCTTCGGGTGCCGTAATTGGCCGCCAAATGGACAAACAAGCCGAAGAAATTAAATCGAAAGTGCCTGATGCTAAAGTAGAGCGCGTTGGCGAAGGCATCGTAGTGGAATTTAGTAGCAATGTATTGTTTGGATTCGATGAGGCTGATCTTTCAGCAGAAGCCAAGGCTAACCTCAATAAGTTGGTGACCGTTTTGAACACCTACCCTGAAACTGATATCGAAATCCAAGGTCATACCGACAGCAAAGGGAGTGAATCCTACAACCAAAAGTTGTCAAAAAAACGCGCCGATAAAGTATCCGACTATCTCGCCAACCAAGGCATTGCCAACAACCGCCTAAATATTCAAGGATTTGGTGAGACCATGCCTAAATATTCAAATGACGACAACGAAGGCCGCATGCGCAACCGAAGGGTAGAATTTTTAATTACGGCCAATGAAACCATGAAGGTACATGCCGAAAAAGTTTCCTCTAATTAATAATAAATAAAAAACAAAAAATACAATTACAATGAAAACAAAAATAAGTTTATTAACGCTGGTATTGGTCTTATCAACCACGCTGACGTTTGCACAATACGGTGAAGAAACACGAACCTCTTTTGGTATTTTGGCAGGAGTAGGATTACAAAATTTAAACGGCAAAGATATGAGTGGTGACAAGCTCGACAACAAAATGGTTTTTGCCTATCATGTAGGCCTAAATGTACAATTTCCTATCGCTCCTCAGTTTTATTTTCAGCCCGGACTAACCTTTGGTACCAAAGGCGGAAAAAACGAAACCGGAAATGTTACAAGCACCTACAACATTTACTATTTGGAGCTGCCTTTAAACCTTCTATATAAAGCGCGCTTGGGTTCCGGATATATTCACTTAGGCTTTGGACCCTATTTGGGATACGGAATCGGTGGTAAAGCTTCAGTGAAAACCGGTTCGGTAACCGTGGATTCAGATATTGAGTTTAAAAAAGAATTGGAAATAGGCGATCCCTTAACCACCGCTTATTTCAGACCTTTTGATGCCGGTGCCAACATCTTTTTTGGCTATGAAATGTCAGCCGGACTCTTTGCCCAGTTGAATGCACAGTTGGGAATGTTGAATGTAAACCCAGACGACAATCGTTTGCCCGACAATGATTATGCGATTAAAAATACAGGTTTTGGCCTTTCTATAGGTTATCGTTTCTAAAATATTCTTCTCCCTATCATTTCGTTAAGCCGTCTTTGCTCTGCAAAGATGGCTTTTTTGTTTCCGGCATATCGAAATACATACACTTACCGAGCATCGCTTCAACGGCTTACCATCTGAATGCACCAAGCGAAAACTTCAAGCCAATGACAAGGAATTGATGCTTTTGGAGTATTTTAAAGGTGTTAAATTGAAACTATTTAGCATATATTTACCTTGTTCAGTGTCCGATAAAACCTTTAGAATACTTTTATAATTCGTTAATGTTGCTTTGCAGTCACCTGTACAGGGTTTAAAATCCTGTTAGGGGTGGAAAGGCCGCAGGGGGATTGAAAAATAGAACTATATTTTCAGCCCAGTAGAGTGTCCAGTAGAACTTTTGTAATTCCTTTGTAAATTGTTAACAACTAACCATTTATATCAATAAAAGTCGCGTGCCGATTTGAATATAACCCCTGTTAGGGGTTAAGTTTGGTATTTTCACCTCCACCAATTTAATGTTTTATATAACATTATTTCAACCGCCTCAAATGGTGCTCAACATAAAAAACAAAAGGAGAAATGCTGGGGAAGCACTTCTCCTATTTGCAATGTAAGAATATTACATTTACTAAAAACCAACCAAAACCCAGCTTGATTTATTCAATCTAAGCTGTTTATCTTCAATTGTTTACTGCGGATTATTTTGTTCCGCTATTGTATTTTGGATAGATATCAATGATTACGCTGCGGTTGTAAAAGCGTTCTTCGGGCAATTGGTTGTCGAACTGCGACAAGCTTTCGAGTTCGCCAAAACCAAAAGCGTATATCTTGACATCATTTCTTCCGGCTTTCATTAAGCTGTTTTCAATGATTTTTTTGGCATTTTTTGCCCGATCCAGTGAAAGTTGACGGTTGTATTCTTCCTCACCAACAATATCGGTGTAACCGTGTATGCGAACCGATCCGCCGGCAGGTATTTTAGGAGCAACAATATCTGTAAGATATTTTTCATACATATCCATTGCTTGCGACTCATCAAATTCATAAAGGATGCTGAACCTTGAGCCTTCTTCGTTGGCGGTCACCTTGTACATTTTCAAGTTGATTGTGGTGTCTTTTCTTATTTTCATTCCATTTGGAGTATGACCCACGAGGGTGATCTTATATTGACCTTCGGTTTTGTCGCGCAAAATTAATCGGGCAGGCATACTTACTTCCCTGTTGGAGTAGGGGCCATAAGTTTGAGTTTGACCATTAGCATCAGCTACCTCCAAATTCCATGATGAAAAAGCGTTGGTTCCTTGATCAACATCGAACCACACATAACTGTCAAAAGGTGTGTTCTGCAACGAGCGAAACTCAATTGGCTTGAGCCTGACATCAGACCCGTTTTTGAACTCCATCAACAAAGTGGGCGAATCACTTTCAATGGTCACTCTCCTGTCTTCTTCGCGAAGCAATGCCAAATCAGAATCTCCGCGCGGTTGTTCCGATTTTACTTTAGGATTGTTTCTGCCTTCGGAGGCAATGCGTGATGCGTCAATACCAAAAACATCTACTAAATATTGTTTTACTGAAACGGCCATGGCCTGACCATCCTGAACGCTCACTTCGGAGTTGCCAATCAAGGTAACGGATGAGGTGTTGTCTTTCTGCATTCTGTCGCCCAGAATGTTTAAAACGTTGTAATACGCTGCCATTTGTCGGCCCGAACGACCGGTGGTGTTGAGGGGTTCAAAACCTTCTTCGCGGTCGTATTTAAAGTCTTTTACTCCATCTTTTTCCAATAATACATACCGATCAGGAATGTCGGTGGAACCCGAATTGAAAAAGACATAGTTTAACAAAGGAAATGTTTCACGCACGTTGCGTTCTGAAGAAAAATTTTGGGGAGCGATCACGGAAAATTTCACTTCGGGAATAATAGGCACAATCACCTTTTGTGGAACAGGTTTTGCTTCGCCCATGCCGAGTTTCAGGGCAAGTCCGGCCCTTACAGTGCTTACGTTCCAGGTTTCAACCGAACGGGGGTCTTGTCCAAAAGTAGGATGATAAGATACGAAAGGAGAAAGCATAATTTTTGCGGGATTGTTCACCGAAGTGAGCGGAATGTCATATCCGGCACCCACTTGCATAGAAATCACCGTGTTGTTGGTATTGCTTAAATCGTCATTGTGTTTGTCGCTGGCCTCTTGTACCGGAAGGGATGGATCGGGACCTTGTTCGTATCTGTAAATATTATTCAAATTAAAGGCAAAACGTGGTCCGGCAAACAAATAGAAATTCGACCGGAAAGGAGAAAAGCGCAAGCTGGGCTCTACTGAAATATAAACCAAATCGGTTTGTAGGTCGGCAGGACAGTTGCAAGGGGACAATAATTGCTGTTCAAACTCACCTTTTTTACTGTCGTAGCCTACCTGCAGCATAAAACCCAAACGGGTGTTTTCGCGGTAGTATTCCACTAACGGGCCTGCAAAAAGTCCGACACCGCTGCCGTTTTCAAAGGCCACAGGCGAACGGAACAATTCTGACAATTGCTGGGTGCTTCCTCCATAAAAGTTGAAGTTAGCTCCGCCTGCAACGCCAAATCTCCAGACTGGATTGATGTATTCTGTTTCCTGTGCATAAAGCGCTGGCTGTAAGCCGGATAAAGAAATCA
Organism: Bacteroidales bacterium; assembly: GCA_020853175.1. GTDB lineage: Bacteria > Bacteroidota > Bacteroidia > Bacteroidales > F082 > JALNZU01. The sequence continues at coordinate 3,498 of JADYZK010000022.1, read as the reverse complement.
AAACGATCAAAACCCATTGGAAGCTGAGCAGAAACGGCCGTCGGGGGTGGTTCATTTTTGAAATGAATTCTTCTTGATAGATGTTATTTTTCATGATGATGGTTTTAAATTTTTAATAGAATGAGGTGTTTGTTGAAATGGTATTTATTTTGACATAGTTATTTTAAAGCGATAGTTGTATTTGATTCCTATCAGCTAAACATTGAATATAAATATGAAGGGGTTTTACAGCTCAGTAAGCTACGGGAAGTAGCTGTCTGCATTGGAAAAATGCTAAGAAATTAATGAACAATAAAAGAAAGAAAAAACAATAGTACGCGGCACAAAGGGAAAGAATTGTTTTGTTTGTTTTGTCAAGTCCGTCGGGCTTTAATTTTAGTTTTGATACGGGCATCGTCAACACTTTCCAGGAGCAATGCAAATAGTATCGAGCCAAAATCAGTCTTCCTGCGTAGTACTATTGTTTTTTCTTCGTCAGATTTAAAGGTCTGACTTTTTAAGGTTTTTTTCAGCTTCCTGAGCTTTCGACACTGTTTTGTCAGCAAAGTCAGAAACTCCACCTTTTACTTTTTCAGCATAACCGGCTACTTCTTTTCTTGTTTGGTCGAATTTGTTGGAAACGGTATCCATCAATTCGTCCATCTGTTCTTTAAGATCATCGGCATACTTTTCGCCTTTTCTAAGAATTTTTTCTCTTGTTCGCGAACCTTTATCGGGTGCAAATAAAATTCCTGCTAAGGCTCCTGCAGCCAATCCGGCCAACATTCCTAATACAACTTTTCCTGTACTCATAATATTTATTTTTTTGATGATTAAACTGAGATGCAAAGATCAAACCCGTTATGGTTTTATGTGTTACATAATTTCCTTAAAGCTTTACATCATTCCAAGACAGGTCTTTATAGTGTTCATTATGAACTATTTTGATCTCTTTCGTTACGTTTTATTTTGACATTACAGTTTATTTACTGCTTTTGGCATAATACTTCATGGCCTCGGGCATAAACTGTTTCAATTTCCTAATACGGGTTTCATTGGAAGGGTGTGTGCTTAAAAATTCAGGTGCGCTAGATCCGCCGGCCTCAGCCATACGTTGCCAAAAAGGTACCGCCTCCTGCGGATTGTAGCCGGCCAAAGCGGCAAAAATTAACCCATACTTATCAGCTTCTGTTTCTTGTTGTCGTGACCAGGGCAACACAGCTCCAACGGTGCTTCCAATGCCATAAGCCTGCAAAAACAAGCTTTGGGTTTGCTCGGGTTGTTGTGCCACTGCCACTTGTAAAGCAACGCCACCCATTTGCTGCACCATAGACTGACTCATTCTTTCGCTGCCATGCCGAGCAATGGCATGTGCAATTTCATGGCCCACCACGATGGCCAATGCCGTTTCATTTTGGGTGATGGGCAATAATCCGGTATAAACAACAACCTTTCCGCCTGGCATGCACCAAGCATTTGCTTCAGGGCTTTCAACGGTGTTGAATTCCCAATTGTAACCTTCTATGACATCCGATTTGCCTTGACTGTTATAATAATTGGTGATGGCCGAGGAGATTCGCGCTCCAACCCTGTCCACCATAGCAGCACTGCTCGCCGAAGGGCTCAACACCTTATTTTCGCTGAGAAACGACCGATATTGATCCAAAGCCATGACTTGCAATTGCGATTCGGGAACCAAACTCAATTGTTTCCGCCCGGTGACCGGATTAAGTGAGCAACTGCCTAAAAAACCGGCAATAAAAAGAAATATGAAAACCTTTTTCATGATGCAAAATGTTTTAATAAAGTAGGTACGTTTAAGTGGTCACAACCATTAAAGCATGTAAAAAATCCAATGGTTTTTCCAACTGATCCAATAGCATTAGAATGCTTTCTTTCCTTGCAAAAGCGATATGATTACTACAATAGCGGCGAGAACGAGCAACACGTGAATGATGCCCCCGGCACTAAAAGCAATAAATCCAACAGCCCATCCAATGATAAGAAGGATTGCAATCACATAAAGTAAATTTCCCATGATGTAAATTGTTTAATAATGAATCTCTGTTTTTATTAATATGAATATTTCTGAATAATCAATTTTTTACCAGAATGATAAACAAGCAAAAGCCTGCACTCCACTATCCAAATTCACGATGGTGAAAAACTTCATCATTGCAAACTTTGTTGCGAGTGAAGGATCATTTATACAGTAATGTTTTTTAGGCTATCCAGCACGCCAAACACATTGAGCAACCACAACACCAAAATGATAACTACCACCGCATTCAAAATGCCTTTAATGGTACGTTGCATGGGGATGTAGCTGTTCACCAACCAAAGTAGCACTCCAACAACCAAGATAACAATGAGAATGGTAAGTAATGACATAACACTGTGTTTTAAATTGTAAATAAATATCGGGTACAAAGGTGCGCTGTCGAAAATGGAAAGGCATTACATAATTTCATTTATCCGTTACATCATTCCCACCTTTGTGATCCGTTTCTTCTTTTTTTTCTTTCAAAGGATATTGCTCGTATCATAATCGCCATTTTTTTACAGGATTTTTACAGATCGAAAATGAAGGATATATATAAGGAGAAAAAAATAAATTGTATTATTAGGGTGTAAATGATGTAACAATTAGCATTAATTGTGTAATATCCAATAATAGATGTCGTCGTATTTTTGCCATTACAATTCAACAAACGTAAAATATTCACATTAAAAAGTTTAAAATCATGAATAAAAAAATCAAACAATCCGTTTATGCCATTGCTCTGGCTTCATTTGCAACAGTTGTAGTTTTTTTCACAAGCTGTGATAACAACAATAACAAATATGGTTCGGAAAGAGCTGAAGATGCAGCCGAAGAACTACGCGACGCCAAGAAAGACTTGGATGAAGCTCAAAGAGAATACACCATCAAATACAATGACTTTAAAAGAGAAATGGACAACAAAATCACCGAAAACGATAAGGCCATTGCTGCTTTGAAAGCTGATGTGAGAGAAAGAAATGCTGAAGCAAAAGCCAACTGGAATACTGCCGTGAATGATTTGGAACGCAAAAACCAATCGTTAAAAGATAGAATTAACGATTATAAAGCTGACGGAAATGCCAATTGGGACGAGTTCAAACGTGAGTTCAATCACGACATAGACAGGTTAGGCGAAGCCTTGAAAGATATGACCCAGAACAATGTAAAATAACAAAATGATGAAAAAGAACATAATATTATCCACCTTTCTTTTTCTGCTCGCCGTAGCAGTAAACGCGCAAAGGAACACTAGTTTCGACGAGCGAGAAAACTTCCAAATAGGCGTTAAAGCCGGTTTAACTTATTCTAATGTTTACAATGCAGAAGGCGAAGAATTTGATGCCGACGCCAAATTGGGTTTCACCGGAGGCGTTTTTGCCCGTTTTCCGCTTGGTACGTTTTTAGGCTTTCAGCCTGAAATACTTTTCACCCAAAAAGGATTCAGCGCGAGCGGACGATTGTTAGGCAACACCTAC
>JADYZK010000021.1 GCA_020853175.1 Bacteroidales bacterium | reverse complement strand
GGGTAGATTGATTATTGGGTGAAGTGATGTTAACGGTGGAGGTTACGCGGAAATTAAAAGGAGCTGACCATTCTGAGGTGAGTGTGCCATCGGTAGCTTTTACTCTCCAAAAATAGACCTCGTCAAAATTTAACTCACTCATTTTAAAAGCAGTAAAAATCGTGGGGCCGAAAGTGGTAGCATCCGAGAAATCAGCATTTTGCGCCAATTGCACGGAATAATTAATGGTTTCACCTTGTCCGGTAACGGCATCCCAATCAAGCGTAACATCGGGCATTTGAGTTGTTGCATCGTTTGCCGGTGCACGCAGTGCAGGGGTGTAGATTCTCGTTTGTGCTGAAGCGAGCAAACTCACCAGTAAAATGGATGCCAATGTCAAGTAAATTTTTTTCATTGTATGCTGGTTTTTTTATTAAATGCGTAATTAATAAACGAGGAATTTAACGGCTTTGGCTCCTTCATTGGTCTGTAACCTGAGGATGTATGCGCCTGAGGGTATTGCAGTTAGATCTAAACGATGCTGATGTTTGCCGCTTACCATTTTGCCAAGTGATTGTTGAAGAACCATCTTTCCTTGTAAATCGAAAACGGAAAGGGTGGCTTCGCTCTGTTGCTTCAATTCAAAGTCAACAAGTGAAAAACCTTTCGCAGGATTGGGGTACAGGTTGAGTTGTACGGCAGATGTGGTGGCTGTGGTAGGTTCATCAATTCCAACAGGTTTTCTGAATTCGTTGCAGCGGTAGAGGCCACGGCCAAATGTAGCAGCATAAATGATTCCGTAGTTGTTGGTTCCGGGGTAAGTTTTCACCAAGGTATCTACATTGATGAGTTGTAAGGTATCTGACGATTTGTTGATCAACTGCTGTTTCAAGTTAAATACAGGGATGTTGGCCATGTTTTGGTCTGCTGTCCAAACCGGTGTGGCAGCAAAAGCATCGTTGCTTTGGTAAACACCAAATTCGGTTCCAATGATGGCCAATCCTGAGTTGCTCATTTCCAAAACACTTGAGTAAACTGGCATCTTGGGTAAGTTACCTTGTTTGCTGGTAAATGTTGGATTAGAATCAAGGGCGTTGCTGGTAGTATAAACGTAATGATCGTTGCCATAATTGGCCAAGGTAATCATTACTTTGTTGGGGTTGCTTGGATCAACAGAAACTGATGTGATGGCTTGTGTAATAGGTGTTGAAGTTCCGGGAAGGTTAATCTCCATGGCTTTGGTGGCAACCACGCAACTGGGGCTGTTTACATCGGCTCTTTCGTAGTTGTATGCAATCGAGAGGTTGGAGATACGGAAAAGTTTTCCATCACGAGTTCCAATAAAGGCATGGTTTCCATCTTTTGATAGTCCAATGGATTGAGGAATTCCGGAGAAACCAACGCTGGTATTTGAAATTTCAAACCAAGCTGGTAGTTTAGCGAAATTCAAAAATTCCTTGGTCATCCAAACTTTATTGGCTGTGGCAACAAATAATTTGGAGGTGACAATATCTTTTACCCTAATGGAGTCGCCTGCATTTAAATTTTGGTTGGCAGGAAGCGTATAATAGAACGGTTGATCAAAGTTTTTACTTTTTACTTTGATCACGTCGCCACCTTGATACGATTTTTTAGCTTTAAAGGTAACTGAATCGCCATTGTTATAGTCGTCATAATTTTCCCATAAGGCAATAGGCGTTTGATAAGCCTGCGGGTTGATGATGCCTGTTGCAAGAAACTGATTTGAAAAAGTAAATGCCATATCTTCTGAGCGTTGCATAGCACCTGCGATTGTGGTGACAACAATTGCATCGGGATTAATTGTTGAAACTACCGATGGACCTCCTGCGGAGTTAAAGGCATAAAGTGTTTCCCCTTCGCGTGGTGTGTTGCCTTCGCTCGAAATGTAAATAACCCCTTGGTCTTGAGCACCACCCAACACGCGGTTTTCAAAACCTGATGGGGCGACGGTATAAAACTGACTTGTAATGTAATTTCTGTTGTTCAAGCCAAATACTAAATCATCACCATTTGTGGTGCCTTCTTGCACGCCGCCGTCGGTGGCCACAAAAAAGGTGGAAGAAGAACCCGGCTTGAAAACCAATCGGTGTTGGCCAAAATGCAAGTAATTGTCAAGGAATCCGGCACCCACCGGGATAGATTTAAGGTCCCACGCAAAAAGACCACCTTCAACAACTTTTTTACCCTGCCAAAGATTGATTCCACCAACGAGGATGCGATCCGGGTTGTCAGGGAAAACAGTAAGGTGGTTGTTGTAATTTCCTCTTCCGTCATAAAGGCTTACAGAGGTTGTGGCAGGTAAAATGACTTCCCAGCTGTCGCCTTTGCTTGTTGAGCGGTAGATGCCCAAATGCAAGCCTGTGCTCGCAACCAGTGAAGCATACATTACGTTGGGATCGGAAGGTGCAAAGGCAGATTCAACGCGGGTAACGTTTTCAAAAGGAAGCATATTTTCTTCGCCTGTTGATCTCAGTTCAAAAGCTTCGGGGTTTCCGTTTTTGGAGATGTATAGTTTGTTATCAACAGAAGCAGCGATGCTGCCGTCAGTTGCAATTTGAACATCGGAGCTGTTCATTGAAAGTTCTTCTCCGGCAGCATTTTTTGCTGTGAGCCATGTTGCACCACCATCGGTCGAATACTTCAAACCGGCATTGGTTGAGGCATATACGTGACCTTCAGCGTTGATGGCCATTTCGTTCACATAAGCCCAAGCAGCGGTATTGCTGTTGGCTTGAGGAATGGTGGCACTTAACTGACTGAAGCTTTGTCCGTCAGTTGATTTCCAAATCCCATTTCCAATAAAACCACTGGTATATCCCAGAGCTTGCAAAGCGCTGAATAAATGGGCATTAAAACCGTCTCCGGTACCCACATAAATGTCTCCTGCGGCATTTTGAACCATGGCGCTCACCATTAAATTGTTGTTGCCAACCGGATTCCAGGTGATTCCACCATTGGTTGATTTCCAAACACCACCACCGGCAGCTCCGGCAAGAATGGTTTGGTTACTGGCATCTTTATTATCGTAAATGATACCTTTTGTCTTTCCTCCATAGTTGTCAGGTCCCAACGAAGTCCAATTTAAGGCGCTCATGTTGCGTGTTGTTAACATGGCTTGAGCTTGCAAGCTGGCTTGAATTACTTCAGCCGGATTGATTTTTCCGGTGGTTTGATGGCTTCGAAGTGCATGTAAATAGGCCTCTGAACTAACTTCTTGCTGTTTTGCCGGACCAGAATGCTCGTTATCGCTGTTCGCATTCGCGACATGCAAAATGTTGATTACCAAAAGAATACTAACGAGTAAAAATCCTTTTTTCATATTGTGTGATTTAGATTGTATATGGATCTGTTCAAATCTGAAATAGTGGCACAAGGTACGCTATTTATTTTGACCTGCAATAGGCCTTGATGGTTTTTATTTAACAATCATTAACAACCACCCACCATTCATTAGGGTGCAAATGTAATACAACATTCCTTTTAACCGTGCGAAAAGATGGATCAAGTGCTCAATTGTTGCAGTTTTGACAATTTTTGATGTGTGTCGGTCTTTTTCGAAAGGATTAAATGCGGGATTTTTGCCTGGGCTTTCTGAAAATACCAATCCGTGGAGGTAGAAAAGCTTCAAAAAAAAATGCTCCAGGAGGAATTTCAGGAAATCAAATGTGGCAATAAGGCTTTAAAGGAGCTTATTCAGCATCTTGAAAATTAGAAGACACGGGCGTTAGCTGTTCAACACTATCTTTTAAAACAGCAAATTGGAAATGAACGTGAGCGCCAACATTTAGAAAACGGGCTTGGTTGTTTTTGCATACGGCCCAGTCAACGGCCCTCCATTTTTTGTCGTTAAAAACGGTAAGGTATAAAATACTGTCGGGGCAACTGCCTCGAAAACGAACTTCGTGCACCTGAATGTAATTTGACGTCACATCGAGATAATGGTAGTGACCCAAGAAAGGAGGCGTTGTAAGGCGGATGTCCTTTTGAGCGAACAAACCCGTATCCAATTCCTCATAAATACGACGATAAATTTTCGGGATGTTCTTTTCTTTGCTAAAAAGCTGGGCATGGCCTTCGTTGGGAAGCATCTCGAAGGAGCCCTGGGCATTGATGAAAGCAGCAAAATAAAAGGAATACAGGCTATCTGCAAAATAAGGAATATAATCAAGGGAGGCAGGTATGCCCATGCTACGCAACGCCTTTACTTTTAAAACGCTGAGGTCTTGATAGTTGCCTGATCTTGTTTGAAAAAGCTCTTCAACGGATTGTATTTGGGCTTGCTTAATAAAACGAATGTCGAACTTAAACATCGTGTTGATGTAGTCATTCAGAAAGTGGGCAACGGCATCAGGGTTTTTGCGGATGTCGGACGGTATTTTATGTAGAAAATAGCCATGTAAAAATGATCTCCAGTTATCAATATGCTCATTAGCTACACGATAGGGTAGAACAAAAGAAAAAACCTGCTCTTTGGTGTAAGATTGTGTCCACGGCAGGGTTTGGGTATTGAGGGTTTGCAGAATGGTTTCGGTGAGCAATTCCGAAGTAATTGTGTCGCGATCCAGAGTAAACTTCTCCGATTTATAATTTATGGGGCCTTTTTGGTCTTCCATCTTTTGCCAAAAAAGGAGAAAAGAATCTGCTTCGCAAATGGTTAAGGGGTTATACGTGAACTCGTTATCAAGACTATCGGTGAGTTTATAATCCAAGCTGTATTGTCTTTGCATATTTCCGATAAGGAAATAGGCGGCCTCGCGTTGAAGACTGTCAGCAGGATCGAGAAAATTACTGATTGTTTTGGTCAGCTGAATGCGGTTGAAACCCGTTTCATTGATTGCTTGAACCACTTCATCGGGCAAGCCGG
>JADYZK010000020.1 GCA_020853175.1 Bacteroidales bacterium | reverse complement strand
CTCCCACCGCTCATGTTGTGCCATTTCAAAAATGCCGAATCACTCCCACCCCCGTTCAAAAACAGCCACTTGCTCGCGTGCAATGCTGATGTCGTAGGATATACCATGGCTTTCCATTTTGATGGTTCGCAATTTTCTGTTGAATCCGCGGGCGAATTTGAAATGGATCAGCGCGGAGCGGGAAGCTTTGAAGAAGGCCGTTTTATTGAGCATCTCGGCTACAGCACCAATGCTGACACTCACAACTTCTTTGTGGTTATCGCTCATCAGGATTTCAGAATAGTTGCCATCCGCTTTCACCAGAACGATTTCGTCAGGGTCTATCAAAATAAAACCTGTCCGTGTGTTGAACCGCAAACGCTGACTGTGTTGCTGTATGTGTTGCAGCAGCTGCGCGTATTGCTCATGAAGAGGTGCTTCTTGCAGGCTCTTTTTGGCCAACTTTTCAAACACCACCTTCAATTGCTGAGGATCAACAGGTTTCAAAAGATAGTCAAAGGCCGACAACCGAAGGGCTTCAATAGCAAAATGATCATAGGCGGTTACAAAAACAACACGCGTTGGTAGTTGTATCTGTTGTAACTCCAATGCCATCTCAAGTCCCGAAATGCCGGGCATTTTGATATCGAGGAAAACGACATCGGGTTGGTGTTGGCGTAGGGCTTGGAGTCCGCTAACGGCATCGGCAGCCGAGGCCACAACTTGCACACCCGCTTGTTGTTGAAGCAATTGCTCCATCACAAAGCGAGCTTGATCTTCATCATCAATCACTATACATGTAAAATCAGGTTGATGTTTCATAACAGCGACAGTTAGTTTTTTGAATAGATGAATCCGTGCGGAATTTTAACATAGACGCCGGTTCCTGCGGGTTGATTATCGGCAGAGAATAAATCTATTATTTTCCACTCTAATTTCTTACTGTTCAACAGGTTGAAATGTTCAAAATACCCTTTCATGATTTTCAGTCCGTTGGTGCTGCCGTTGGTTTTCAACAATCGTGCTTTTTCGTGTCCAATGCCGTCGTCTTCCACGTGGATGCACAAGAAATCCTCTTCATTAAAAATCCGGATGTTGAGCTGACCTTTACCTGCTTTGGGCAATAGGCCGTGCTTGATGGCGTTTTCGGCAAAGGTTTGAATGCACATTTTGGGAATGATACATTGTTTATGCACGTCATCGGTTATTTCGATCACATAGTCGAACTTATTGGCAAAACGCAGCTGTTGGATCTGAAGGTAATTATTAACAAAAGTCAACTCGTCTTCTAAGGAAGTAATCAGTTGGTTATGGGTTTGGAGTACCGCGCGCATGAGCTGCGACAGTTTAACAAAATAGCTGTAGGCAATGTTTTTTTCCTCTTTTAGCACGGCGGCGGCAATGGTGTTGAGTGCGTTGTAGGTGAAATGGGGTTCAATCTGGTTTTGAATGGCTAGCAAGCGCAATTCCGACATCTTATAATCGTTTTCGAGCAGCTGCCGTTGTTTTTTGCGATGTAGGTCCATGAAATAGGCTCCGGTAGCAAATAAAAATCCTCCCAAGAGCACAGTCATGCTGATTTGGAACCACAGTCTTTGATAAATGGTTGGCACGATGGAGAATTTTTGCACCGCCTCAGTGGTGGACCATACGCCATCAGCGTTGGCTGCTTTTACCTTAAATTGGTAATCGCCCGGGGGCAGGTTGGTGTAAATGGCGTAACGTTCAAAGCTAGGTTCCGACCAGTTTTTATCGTAGCCTTCCAATAAATGAGAATAGCTCACGCCTTGAGGGTTTCCCAAGCAGATGCCCACAAAGTCGAACTTGAAATTCTTTTCGTCCTTTTTTGCATAAAAGTTGAAGGAGTCCTGGTTTGAATCTTCCACTTTTTTCCAAGCCATTCGGTTATCGAGCAGGTGAAGACCATTCATATAAACTTGTGGAGGCTCCTTGTTTTCTCGAATCAGCGCGGGGTCAATCCGCACGCAACGATCGTTGCAGGGAAGCCACAAATAGTTTTTAGAGTCTTTAAAAAAGCCGTTCTGACCCGGCTCTATGCCTTCAAAGCCTTTGTCAGCTCCAATACTGATGATTTCAAGCGGCTGATGGTTATAAAATCTTCTGAGGTTAAGTCTGTAAATCTTATTGATGCTGCCGATGTACAACATCGAATCGCCCACGGTGATGAGGCTCAGGATGAGATCGTTCAACAACGGGCTTTCAATTTTTTGAAAGTTGTGGTAGTTGTAAAAGAACAAACCGTTTTTGTTGCCAATCCACAGGTTGTCAAAGTGATCGCGCAGCAGGGTGTTGCCGCCATATTCAAATGGAAATTCTTTTGTGGGAAAATGGATCAAACTATCGTTCTGCAACAAGCTCATCCCGTTGAACCCGCCCAGCCAAATCCTGTTGTGCTTATCTGCTTCAATACCTGTTACTACACCACTTTTTCCGTTACCCGGAAGCACCCTCATGCTGTCGAAAGTGGTTTCATTTTTTACCCTGAGGAAATAATTGTTCCCGCCAATCAATAGACTGCCATCATTCCTATTTTTTCGGATGATAAAAGTTGATATAGGTTGATTTATTTTTGGCATTACTGTAAATACTTGCCCATCATATTTGAGCATGGAATACTGAGCAGTAGTGAGATAAAGGTTATTCTCCTCGTCCACAATACTCCCCATTGCAAGAAAAACGGGCTTGCCATTAGGCTGTTTGGGTAAATTTTTCACCGGCTCGAATCTGCCGTTTGTGTATTGCTGCAGTCCATCGAAATAAGAGCTGAAATACATCACCCCATGTTTCCCCTCGGTGATGCTCCAGATATTGGCATTCAAGCCTCCTTTTTCGGGCAAATAATTGACAACAGCCAATGAATTGGTGCGATAGAACCCTGTTTCGGTAGCGAGCCAGAGGTTGTCCTCGCGATCAAAAAAAATATCATCAGCCTGAGGAAAGTTTACCGCTGTTAAAGTGCCGCTATGTGCTGAAAAAATCTTCCCGTGTTTTCTTTGTTGATCAATGAGGACAACATTTCCGGCTTTGTCAACAGCCATTTTCAACCACCCGTAAAAATCATAACCTAACACGTCGTGCACCAACACTTGCGGTTGATCGTTTTCTAAGCGACAAAGGTTACCGTCATCCACAAGATACAACCTTCCATCATGCCCAATGGCGTAGCCTTCATGTCGTGATGTAGAAATCTTTTTAAGTGCTCCGTCATCGTATGAATACAGGTTGCCTTCTCCATCATTCAACCATACTTTTTTGGTAACATGGTTAACTTTGATATGTGACTCATCTATCTTATACTTATCCGGGACAGGCAATTGAATTTGTTTTTTCAGGGCAAAGCTCCCCTTTTGAAGCAGGATTTCGCTGAATACATTGGAAAGTGTTAGACGATAGATTTTCACCGAATCGGCATGATAGGGCATCATCGTCCTAGCATGGCTTTCTCTCATCCACGAAGGAAAGGGATAACTCTTAAAACTTTGACCGTCGTAGCAACTGAGGCCGTTTCCATGGCTGATCCATATATTGTTTTCAGCATCTTCGACTATTTCATCCGCCCAACTACTGAATAAACCGTCTTTTTCGGTAAAGTTTTCAAAATGAATCCCATCAAACCGGCTCACACCCAACCTTGTGCTCACCCACAGAAACCCTCTGCTGTCTTGAAAAATTTTGCCTACCTGCGACTGCAACAAACCATCGTTCACAGTATAGTGCTTCCAGCTCAATTGCTGTGCAGACAAAACAGTGGCACAGAGTATTTCTGCAATTAAAATGGCAAAAAAAGCGACCTTCTTCATGGGTGGCTGAGGTTGTTGGCTCAGCAAATATAGTTTTTTTTAACGCTTCAATATCAACACATAAAATGTTTTTTCAAAATAGAAAAATCCCTTTTGGGGGCGATAAACTCAGCTTAAAAAGAGGGCGTTAAAAATGAAACTAAATTCATTGCAACAAGAGCTAAAGCGGCTTTGCTTTTTTCAACATGCTCTTTAAGGAAGCTTTACAGCGCTGTTGTCGCCATGAGGCGACTCAATTTAAAATAAGCACCTTCGCTGTCAGCAAGCAGCTCATCGTGCTTACCAGTTTCTACAATTCGTCCGTTTTCGAGTACCACAATTAGGTCGGCATCACGGATGGTGGTCAAACGATGGGCGATGATGATGGAGGTGCGGTTTTTCATCAGCTCATTTAGGGCTACTTGCACCAGGCCTTCCGAAACGTTATCTAAAGCAGAAGTGGCTTCATCCAAAATCAAGATTTTTGGATCGCGGAGAATGGCGCGGGCGATGGCCACACGCTGCCGCTGACCGCCCGAAAGCTGGATTCCTCTTTCACCTACCGTGGTTTCAAAACCTTCGGGAAAGCTGTCAATAAACTCCAGAGCGTTGGCGCGGGCGGCGGCCTGACGAATTTCGTCCATGCTCGCACCGGGCTTTCCGTAAGCAATATTTTCGGCAATGGTGCCCCCAAAAAGCATAACTTCTTGTGGCACGATGGCCATTTGTTTGCGCAAACAATTTTGATGGATTTCGGTTGAAGGGATGCCATCAAAAAGCAACTGACCTTTATCAGGATCATAGAACCTGAAGATGAGCGAACTTAGGGTTGTTTTTCCGGCACCGGAAGTTCCCACAAGCGCAATTTTTTGTCCTGCAGCAATGGTAAAATCAATGTCTTTCAACACCTCTACATCCTCCCGTCCGGGATAGGCAAAACCCAGATGATCGAATCGAATATCGCCCTTGAGGGTGACTTCGCAACCCAGATCGTCTTTGTCTTGAAACTCGCGCGGAGCCTCAAGAAGCTCCATCAAACTTTCAGTTGCACCTACTGCTTTCTGCACCTGAGAATACAAATCGGCCATGCCCGAAATGGAGGCCCCAATAAAAACGGTGTAAAGAATAAACTTGAACAAATCGCCGGGAGCCATGCCTTCGCCGGTGTTCACGAGGTAAACGCCATACCAAATCACACCCACAATGGTTGCAAACAAACTGAAAACAATGAGCGAAATGAACAATGCCCTGGCTTTAGCTCCTTTTATAGCCACCACAATCACCTCGTTGGTGCTTTTGATGTAACGATTGTCCTCGAAGGATTCATTGGCATAGGCCTTCACGTTGGCGATGCCTTGCAAGGTTTCTTCCACAATAATATTGGATTGGGCTACCTGACTTTGGGTGTTTTTGGACAACGACCGGATGTGTTTTCCGAAAAAACGCGCTCCAATGGCTACCAGAGGCACAAAAGCAAGCATAAAAAAGGTGAGTTTTACCGAAATAAACGACAGCAAAACCACTCCGCCAATAATGGTGATGGTTTGCCTGATGAACTGCGCTAACGTGAACGTAAAGGTTTCTTGAAGTATAGAAATATCTGCCGAAATACGGCTGTTCAACTCCCCTACCCTGTGTTTTGAAAAAAACGACATCGGCAAACGGATGATGTGATTGTAAGTGGTTTGCCGAAGACCTGCAAGCATGTTTTGTGTCACCAGTTCAAACCAATAAATTCGGAGATAGGCAAAAACGGCATTTACAGCAAAAACACCGAGCAATATCAAGGCTATTTTGTTGATATGCTGCAAACTGGCTTCGGGATTGGCTTGGTTGATCAAGTCGCCCAAAAGCATAGGAAAAGCCAAGGTTGTTAAACTCGAAATGGACAAAGCCACAAGACCGCCAATGAAAGCGTACTTTTTTGGCAGCACAAACCGAAGCAACGAAAACAACTTTTTGAGGCCGGGCAACGAAAAGGATTTCTTTTCTTTTTTGATTGTTTCTTCCATAATTTTTTTTCTCAACAACTAACAGTTCAAGCGAAGCGATGTTCAGTCAGAAATTTGCAATGCTGTTCAAATCGGCTTAAGGTTGAAGCGAGTCAGCCACCGGATAAACCACAAAAGTGATCCAGTCGTTGGAATCAGGCGAATCAGCCGGCCCAACGACATATTCTTCGTAAACTCCTTTTCCTCTTAACTTTAAATGATGTTCGGCCATATACAAATCCATTTCATTGTGCAATGCTGCCAGCCCATCGTAATTTCCCTTACACACTGCTTTTAATGCTTTGCCGGCGGGGCGTTCGTAAGAAGTTACCACCCCGCTCTCGCGCATCTCTTCAGCCACAGGAACCGCCACTCTGAAATGGATGGGAGCATTGTCGCTCCAGTTGTAATAAACAGCAAAAGGAACTCCGGTTGCTTGTCCACGAATGCGTTTTTGCAACATTTCAAAATTTTGTGCCATAACAGCGCCCATATCTGTCATCATCGCCGAATCGTAAATGGCCATAGCTTGCTGGGCTTCCAAATCAATTATTTCTACCACCGGTGCTTCAGCTGGGGCTTCTGCCACTTCTTTGAGCTTAGCCAAACCACGCTCTTGAATGGGTTTCATCGTGCTTTCGATGTAGTAACCGAAATAGCGATGAAAAGGATATTTTAAACCCGAAAGCTTGAGTGTCCAAGTTACTTTAACGCCCTCGGGATGGGTTTCAAAGGTCCATTCATCAAAGGCGATACCGCTGCCTTTCATATCTAAAACATTTTGGATGAAGGTATAAGGCTCACTGCG
>JADYZK010000019.1 GCA_020853175.1 Bacteroidales bacterium | reverse complement strand
GCAATATTTCCGGCATTACTTTCCCACAACTCATTGGCTGTAAGCTCCGGTATGACAGTAAATCCACCTTCGCGACGGATGATGCGCATCAGCGTTTCGAGTGAGCCGCCTTCCAAATCGAAAGGCAATTCCTGCCGTCTTGATGGACTGATATCACACAAATTAATTACCTGACTGCGAAAACAATGGCCATCGTTGAGCAACCAAATGTCGGGTGAATTCAAATCGGCCACTTCAATATGCGGTTTTTGGAGTAAAGTGTGGTCTTGATGGGCATAAATGAGCAGCTCTTCGTAAAAAAGCGGCTGTTCAATGATGTGCGGATCGTCATAAGGCGTTACAAAAATACCGGCATCCAATTGGTCTGTTCTCAGCTTTTCGGCAATCTGATCGGTAATCAATTCTTCAATATGCAAATTGGCATGAGGATACTTCCTTTTGAAGTCGCCCGCAAAAAGCGGCAAAAGATAAGGCCCCAGCGTGGGGATGATGCCAATTTTGAGATCGCCACTTACCTCTCCGTGATAGTGCTTTATCTTTTCTTTTAACCGACCTGCTTCCGACAAAACAATGCGGGCATGTTCAATTATTTCACTGCCAATATCAGTAGGAACCACGGGCTGTTTCGTTCTGTCGAAAATACGGATATTCAAATCGTCTTCCATTTTCTTTATTTGCATGCTCAACGTGGGTTGGGTGACAAAACAATGGGCTGCCGCTTGCGCGAAATGACGATAGGTGTCAACAGCCACTATATACTCTAATTGAACAAGGGAGATCATCATTTATTTTATCTTATAGAGATTATTGATAAGGATGTAAACATTATTGATTTGACAAATGTAAACATTATGCGTACTTTTGTACTAATTAATTAACACTTTATTAACAAATAAAACTAACATTTATTATGGAACAAGAAATGACCTCTATGCCTCGCATTGGCGACATGGCACCCGATTTCAAAGCAATGACCACCCAAGGTGAGATTCAATTTTCGGAGTACATCAAAGGAAGTTGGACGATTTTATTTTCGCATCCTGCTGACTTTACTCCCGTTTGCACCACCGAAATGTCGGGCTTCGCGGTGCTCGAAGACGATTTCAAAGCCATGGACACCAAACTGATGGGTTTGAGCATTGACAGCATCCACTCGCACATTGCATGGGTGCACAACGTAAAAGAAAAAATGGGCATCCTGATGAAATTCCCCATCATTGCCGACATTGACATGAAAGTGTCGAAATTATACGGCATGTTGCAACCCGGCGAAAGCGAAACTGCTGCCGTGCGCGCCGTATTCTTTATTGATCCCAAAGGGAAAATTCGTTTGATCATGTACTATCCCCTCAATGTGGGTCGTAGCATGGACGAGATCATCCGCGTTCTTCAAGCCCTTCAGGCCGCCGACCTTCACAAAGTGGCCCTTCCACTCAACTGGAGACCAGGCGACATGGCCATCGTTCCACCACCAAAAACAGTAGGTGAAATGGAAGAAAGAGTCAAATCAAACTACGAAATGGTTGACTTTTATCTCGCCAAAAAGAATATCTAAAGCACACCTGTTCGGGCAAGCATATTTGGTTGTTTGCCCGAATTTTTGTAATTTTACATCCAATCACTGATTACAAACATAAAACACAATAACTATGGGAAAAATGAATGCCATCGGCTTAGAAAAAGACAAAGCCGAAAAACTTGCTGAAAAATTAAACGAACTCTTAGCCGACTTCTCTATCTTTTATATGAACGTTAGAGGCTTTCACTGGAACATTAAAGGTGAAAAGTTTTTTGAACTTCATCTCAAATTCGAGGAAATTTACGACGACATCATCTTAAAAATTGACGAGATCGCCGAACGCATCCTCACCCTCGGACACACGCCTTCACATGCTTACAGCACCTACAACAAAGTTTCGCAAATTAAAGAATTGAAAAATGTGACCGAAGGCCGTCAAGCCGTTGAGCACCTTTTGGATGGTTTTCAAACTTTGATCGTTCTCGAACGTGAACTGCTCCATATCTCAGCCGATGCCAACGACGAAGGCACCAACGCCATGATGAGCGACTACATCCGCGAACAGGAAAAAACAGTTTGGATGCTCTCCGCTTGGCTGGGATAAACCCTATTAAAACATTTCAAAAAGACCACTCTACGCATGATGTGGTCTTTTTTTTTCTTTCGTTCTGACAAAAAGCCTCCAGCATTGTTACATAAAAAAACGCATTTCAATGAAAACTCCCAATCGTCTTATCCACGAAAGCAGTCCCTACCTTTTGCAACACGCCTACAATCCCGTTCAATGGCAACCTTGGTCAGCCGAAACCTTGCAGCAAGCCCTCGACGAAAACAAAATGCTGTTGGTGAGCATTGGCTACAGCGCCTGCCATTGGTGCCATGTGATGGAACACGAATCGTTTGAAGACCAAGCCGTGGCTGAAATCATGAACCAAAATTTCATTTGTATCAAAGTGGATCGTGAGGAGCGACCCGATGTGGATCATTTTTTCATGGATGCCGTTCAACTTTTGGGAGGGCGTGGCGGCTGGCCGCTGAACTGTTTTGCCCTTCCCGATGGAAAGCCCGTTTGGGGAGGTACCTATTTTCGGAAAACCCAATGGAAGGAAATATTACTTCAAATGGCTGAGTTGTGGCACACCCAATCCACCGATCTGCTCGAGCAAGCCGAGCAACTCATCCAAGGGTTGAGCGGCGCATCCGCTTCAGCAGATGCAGATGATTTTCAGGGCGACAAAACAGTGCTGAAAATGGCCGAAAACAGCAAAAGTACTTTCGATGCCATTCATGGTGGAACCCTTGGCGCACCTAAGTTTCCTATGCCGGCAGTACTTCGTTTTCAGCTCATGGCCGGACTTTTACACAACGATAAACAGCTTTTGCAACATGTAAAAAAGAGCCTTTTGGGTATGGCAAATGGAGGTATTTACGACCAGATCGGAGGCGGATTTGCACGTTATTCTGTGGATGAACGCTGGCATGTGCCTCATTTTGAAAAAATGTTGTACGACAACGCCCAGTTGATTGGCGTGTATGCCGCAGGTTTTCGACATTTTCAGCTGCCAAGCCTTGATGCGGTAGTGCGAGAAACCGTTGCCTTTTCGATGCGGGAGCTTTTGGCTGAGGAAGGATTGTTTTACTCCGCCTTAGACGCCGATAGCGAAGGCATTGAAGGAAAATATTATGTATGGACGGCTGATGAATTCAATCAGGTTTTGGGTTCTGAAGCCGAATTGTTCGCAAAATGGTTTGGGATTGGAAAGGAAGCCTTTTGGGAAGATGCTTTGAACGTTCCGGTGCAGCCTTTTGCGCAAAAAACGTTTTGCGAAAACCACGGTCTAACCCCAACCGAATTTCACTCAAGACTCAATCAAGCCAAGAAAAACCTTCACGAAAGCCGTTCCAAACGTGTGCGTCCGGCTTTAGACGACAAAAGACTGCTTTCGTGGAACGCGCTGATGATTACCGGTCTTACCGAGGCTTACCTCGTTTTTCAAGAACCGGAATGGCTCGCCGCAGCACAAAAAGCAACCCACTTCATCCTGTCCGACATGCAACAAGATGAGGGTGGACTTTACAGATCATGGAAAGACGGAAAAGCAAAAATTCCGGCTTTTCTTGATGATTACAGCTTTTTCATGGAGGCACTCATCCAACTCTATCAGGCCGACCTTAACGAAAATCACCTCCTCAAAGCCAACGAACTGCTGCAATACACCCTCAAGCATTTCTTTGATGAAGAAAAGAATTTGTTCTTTTTCACGCCTGCTTACAACAACGACTTAAAAGTAAAGCCGGTTGAAACTTACGACAATGTTATTCCGTCGTCAAATGCCGTCATTTGTTTGGTGTTGATCCAATTGGGAATTTATTTTGAAACTGAAAACTATCTAGCCATTGCCAAAAAAATGTTGGCCGGTCAGCTCCCTTTAATGGAAAAATACCCCACAAGTTTTTCCTACTGGGGACAAGCTTTGCACCTTCTGAACCACCAATCACTTTTGGTAGTAGGTGGAAAAGAAGCTCAAGCTGAGCTGATGGAAATCAAAAAATCATGGTCGAAAACAATGCTTACTGCCTTGGTAAATACATCAAGCTCCATTCCTGCTATTGCATCAAAACCTCTCAATGAAAATCTACAATTGTGGTATTGCGACATCAAAGGCTGCAGAACAGCCGTTGCCGACAGGGTGCAACTGACCGAACT
>JADYZK010000018.1 GCA_020853175.1 Bacteroidales bacterium | reverse complement strand
TCACCATTTTTTCGGTAGTTCCCAATGATAAAGAGGCCGAAATGAACCTGAAAAAAGCGCGCGAACGCCTTCAAGGCTTTGCCTCTCATCTTTCTGCTGCCGAATCAAAAGTGGAAGTGGTGGCCACCATTGACCACAACGCAACTGCCGGAATCATTAGAACTGCCAAAGAATCGTTGGCTACTATTGTGCTTTTGGGTTGGCCACAAACCGCAGGTTTGATCGAAAAAGTAATTGGCAACAAGGTGGACAGCGTGGTGTATAACATCGAAAAAACGATTTTCATTTGTTCGTTTGCCCAGCCCTTGGTCAGTCATCAACGCATCATTGTGACCATTCCGCCTTTGGCCGAGCTGGAGCAGGGTTTTATGGTGTGGGTAACGAAAATTTTTCAGTTCGCTGCCGAGTTGGGCATCGGCATAGGTTTTTATTGCGCCAACCCAACAAAGAAAGCCATCGAACAAATCAAATCGTTGAAAGTGGGAACCAGAAAGGTGTTTTTTGTGGAGTTTTTGGCTTGGGAAAACATTTTGGCACTTTCAAAAAACATTCGTAAGGATGACATCTTGGTGCTGATTTCGGCACGCAAAGGCTCCGTTTCTTACCTCAACACCTTGGATCACTTGCCCTCAAAAATTGAAAAACAATTTGAACATTACAGCCGAATCATCTTGTTTCCGCAACAGCACCATGTGATTTATGAAAACGATCGTTACAAAGATATTGATGCCGAACCGCTGCTTCGCGGCGTTGAAACACTCAACCGTTTGGGCAAAGGCGTAGGTGATTTTTTCAAAAAGACAGAGTAAAATGAGCCGCTTTTGTCAGTATGTAAAAACACTATTTTTGCTTCCAATTTTAAACCATTTTCCAATCATTCAATTGCTTTATTTATGTTGATTTTGACTTCACTTTTAGTTTTAGGTTTCGTCATTCTGATCAAAGGTGCCGACTGGTTGGTTGACGGCGCATCTGCTTTGGCGAAAAAATACCATGTGTCCAATTTGGCTATCGGGCTTACTGTTGTAGCTTTTGGCACCTCAGCGCCTGAGTTGGTTGTCAATGTCATTGCAGCCGCGCATAACCACAAAGACATCGTTTTTGGAAATATCATTGGAAGCAACAATTTTAACCTTTTTGTGATTTTGGGTATCGCCGGAATCATCAGTCCTTTGGTGGTGCAATCGAGCACGGTATGGAAAGAAATTCCGCTCTCCTTTTTTGCTGCTTTTATGTTGTTTTTCTTGGCCAACGATTTTCTTTTGTCAGATCACCACATCCTTTCGCGATGGGATGGGTTAGTTCTTCTCGTCATGTTTGCTACATTCTTGTTTTATGTTTACAAGCAATTGCGACACGACAACAGCCCCGAAAGCACGCCAATCCTGAACTACAGCTTGTTTAAAATGTGGGGATTGATTGTTGTTGGCTTGGGTATGTTGGTGCTTGGCGGAAGGTTAGTCGTCACCAACGCCGTTGAAATTGCCTCTCTTATGGGCGTAAGCGAAACAATTATCGGTTTAACCATTGTAGCCGCCGGAACTTCGCTTCCCGAGCTGGCTACATCCATAGTTGCTGCTTTAAAGAAAAACAACGACATCGCCATTGGAAACATCATCGGTTCCAATATTTTCAATGTTTTCCTTATTCTTGGTGTCAGCAGCATCATCAAACCTTTAGATTATAGCATTGTTTTCAACCGCGACCTTTACTTGCTTGCTGTGGGCACCATCTTTTTGTTTATGGCCATGTTTTTAGGCAAAAAGAAAAAGTTAGACCGCTGGGAAGCTGCTCTCTTATTGATGACTTACGTTGGATATACCGTTTATCTCGTTACGAGCGAAGCTTAATAATTTGCCTTTCCTAAAAGCTCTATATTCTCCACCACTGCGACCATTCCAAATTCGGGCTGAATGCTCGATCAATCTTTTTTCCATACTTTTGTGAAGAGAACAAAAACAATAGAAATGAAAAAATTTGCAGTTGTTTTGGCGGGTTGCGGCGTTTATGACGGTGCCGAAATCCATGAGGCCACCCTTGCCATGCTGGCTATTAAGAAAGCCGGTGCTGAATACCAATGTTTTGCTCCCGACATTGCTCAGCACCACGTCATCAACCACTTTACCGGCGAAGTAATGGCCGAAACACGCAATGTGCTGATTGAATCGGCACGCATTGCGCGAGGCAAAATCCTTCCATTGTCAGCTTTTGACGCCTCCGCTTTCGATGTCATTCTTTTTCCTGGTGGATTTGGTGCCGCCAAAAACCTTTCATCCTTCGCTTTTGAGGGCGAAGCAGGCAGCGTGAATACCGAAGTGGAATCAGCCGTAAAGGCCATGTTCGCGCAACACAAACCCATTGCGGCCATGTGCATCTCGCCTGTTTTTATTGCCAAAATTTTGGGAGATGTGAAGGTCACCATCGGTCAGGACGAAGGAACCATCAAAACCATTGAAGCCGTTGGCGCAACCCATATTCAAACCGATCATGGTGAAGTGTTGTGCGACCACGAAAAGCTGGTTTTCACCACCCCATGTTATATGCTTGATGCCGATATCACTCAAATTTGGGAAGGCGCGAACAACTTGGTTCAAGCTATCATGGAGTACTTTAAAAAGTGAATGGTGCTCAATTAAAAAAAATCAAACTTCATTGATTTTGAGTGTGGTGATGAAGGAGCATCATCCAGTAATATAACAATTAACCCCTGTTCCTCAGAATGTCGTTAGAATACATCTTTATTTTTTGGCTGATCAAAAGATAAAGACTACTTTTGCACCGTCATTTGCACAAAATCACAAGTTATTATGGCTGAGCCTC
>JADYZK010000017.1 GCA_020853175.1 Bacteroidales bacterium | reverse complement strand
GGAAGCCGGCGATGAAGCTGCACTAAAAAGTGCCGAAGCAGCGTATGAGCAAGCCGAAAAAGAAAAGAATAAATTTTTGGTGGACTATATCCGCACCAACAACAAAGATGTTGTGGCACACTACCTTTTGTATCGCAACAGTTATCAATTTGAACTTGACGAATTAGAATCAATGGTTGTTAACTTTGACGAATCACTAAAATCGAGCTACCTCAACGAGTTGTACGACCGTGTGTTGGTGCTTAAAAAAGTTGACGTAGGGATGCCGTTTATTGATTTTGAGCAAGCAGCACCCAATGATAGTTTGCTGAAACTTTCAGAAAAAGTAGGTGCAAAAGTTTTATTGGTTGATTTTTGGGCCTCGTGGTGTCAACCCTGTCGCGCCGAAAACCCGAATATTGTTGCCATTTACAAAGATTATAAGGATAAAGGCTTTGATATTTTTGGGGTTTCGTTTGATACCGACCGCGAAAAATGGTTACAAGCCATTGCTGACGACCAACTTACCTGGTCACACGTTTCCGACCTTAAAGGATGGGGTAATGCAGCCGGAAAATTGTATGGTGTTCAATCTATTCCACATAGTATTTTGCTCGATGCCAATGGAAATATCGTAGCTAAAAACCTAAGAGGCGATGAGTTGCGCAATAAAGTTTCCACCATGCTCAAAAGGGCATTATGCCAACAAAACTAAAATATGTAGATTGGCTGAAATGGATGCCTGCCATGTAGCAGCATAGAGCAAGGGCAGTACAACAGCGCTCAAAAACTATCAAATGCTATACAACTCACATAACAGAGCGAAAGGAAACAGATAGAATTCTATCGGATTCAACAAAAAATCAGATCAATATTCCGGACTTTGTAGCTTAAATCATTTTTAACTCAGGCTGCCTGTTGACCAGCAGGTGCGATATCTCAAAAAAGAAATATATTTGAACTATATTTTGTTTAGGAAGTTAACATTTTCCGGGTGTCGTGGCCGGAAGAAAACCGATTGAGATATGAAAAAATCATTTTTTGGAATTTGCTTCTTTATTTTATTGTTTGCGGATTCCTTGCCTGTTAGTGCTGTTAACGAAAAAGGTACTGGTTTCTTTGATTTGAGCGACACTACCGAGATACAGAATCAGTTGAGGAAAGGTGATCATTATCTTACAATAAACAAGGATTCATCTATCAGGCATTACGAAATGGCTTATATCCTTGCCGAAAAATTGTTTGATCAGTTCAGTGATTCTGCCGAGGCGCAGTCGGAATTAGGGATACAAATGAAATATCTTTTTGGTAAATCATTACTTAAGAAAGGTGTTGCATACAAATCGGCAGGAGATTTTAGCAAAGCGATAAAATGGATGCTCGAAAGTCAGCAGCTTCTTGATGATTTCAGGATTCTGGAAAGCAATCCTTTAACACAAATGGGACTTGCTGAGCTATCCAACTGTTATTTAAACCTGGCATTAGTTTTCGAAATACTCGAAAGTTACAAAGTAAGTGAAGAAAAGATCCTTCTATCCTTAAAATATGTAAAATCGGTGAGCGACCCCAACATCCTCACGCTTTCTTATTTGGAAATTGCAGGATTCTATTTAAACAGAACCGCAATTATGACCAGTCTTTCGCAACAAGATACCTTGATGGCTAAAGCCGATAGCATGATTTCTCTGGCTGAAAAAGTGCAGTATGACTCTGCTCACGTATTGGTACAGCTCAGGTTTTTATTGATAAAAGCACACAGAGCAATGTTAAACAAGAATTTCAAATCTTCATTGCAGATGTTTTCAAAGGCTGAAAAATTGCTCTCGAATCAAGATGAAAACTATTGGAAAGCATTGACCTATAGTATGATAGCGGAGACATATCTTGCTGCCTCCTTTGACGATAATAAAAGCAAACAAAAATACTTGCTTTTGAGTATCAGTTATGCTGGTAAAAGTTTGGAACATATTCAACCCATTGGGGCGATAATGATTGAAAAGAAAATAAACGGAATTTTACGTAATTCATGGGCGGAACTGGGTAATATGGAAAAGTACCGCTTGTATGCAGAAAAATATATCACAAACAGGGATTCCATTGTTAGCTTGTTAAAAGCTGGTACGCTTTCGGCCCTTGAACAGGAATATTTATTAGCGAATGAGGAACAAAGAACAGCACAGTTATTGCTTCAAAAAGATCTTTTGAGAAAAAAGCTTAACAACGAGCGCCTTTTTATGGCGATCATGGTTTTAATGTTTCTTTTTGTAATTTTCGCTTTGTTTCTTATCAATAACAATCGCAAAAAGCAAAGAAAACTGTTACTTCAAATCAGCGAAAACGAAAAACACCTCAAAGCATTGGTGCAGTCGATTCCCGGGACTTTTTACCGCTGTTTGACAGATGTAAACTTTACCATGATTTATTTGGGTGATGAGGTGCTAAAACTAACCGGATACTCCAAAGAGGCTTTTCTTTCAAAAGAAATCGCATTTAACAACCTGATTCATCCGGATGATCGTAGAATGGTCGCTGAAAAAATACAAGATGCGATCCGGCTCAAGCAGCCTTATGTGTTGGAATACCGCATCATTCATAAAGATATTAAGATTGTGCATGTGTTTGAAAGAGGTATGGCAGAATTCGACAATGATGGTGAACCAAATATGTTGGATGGCACGATTCTCGACATTTCGGATAAAATTGAAGCCGAGAATGAATTAAAGTACATCTATAAGCTTTCCGACCGTGCCCTCGACCTGACGAAATCAGGCTTTTGGCAAATCAAACTGAATGATAATCAACATTATATTGCCTCAGACAGGGCCAGAGGCATCTTTGGATTTGTGGAATCGGATGTATTGCCGGAGTTGAAAACCATCATACAGCGTATTGCAGCATTAAATCCCGATTCGGCACTGTTTATTGTCGAGAGGCTTAAAAAACTTTTCACGGGAGAAGAAGATCACTTTGAGACCGAGCATGAATACCTGCATCCGCAATCGGGGGAGGCCTTGTGGATCAAATCAAAGGCTTATGTCGATAAGGATGAAAATGGAAATCCCGTGAGTTTGTATGGTGTATCACAAGATATTACCATTACCAAAAGGCTTCAAAAAGACCTCGAAACCGCCCGCGAAGCTGCCGAAGCTGCTACCAAAGCCAAAAGCGATTTCCTTGCCAATATGAGCCACGAAATTCGCACGCCTATGAATGCCATCATCGGCATGACACACTTAGTGCAAAAAACAAAACTCGACGAAAAACAGCTGGATTATGTGAGCAAAATCAGCCGATCAGCCAATGCTTTGCTTGGAATCATCAACGATATTCTTGATTTCTCTAAAATTGAAGCCGGCAAGCTGAACATCGAAAACATTGATTTCGAATTGCAGGAAGTGCTTGATGGCGTGACTGATCTGGTGCTGCAAAAGGCACGCCAGAAAAACCTCGAATTTCTTATCAGGATCGATCCTGCCGTGCCTTCTTTCCTTGTTGGTGATCCATTGCGCCTCGGTCAGGTGATTACCAACTTGTGCTCCAATGCCGTGAAGTTTACCGAGGAAGGCGAAATTGTTGTGGATGTGTCGGTAGATAACAAAACAGACAAAACCATCAACCTCAAAGTAGAAGTCAAAGACAGCGGCATCGGCCTCACTATCGAGCAGCAGCAAAAACTGTTTCAGGCATTCTCACAGGCAGATACTTCGACAACCCGAAAATACGGCGGAACAGGTCTTGGGCTTACCATTTCGCAAAACCTTGTCAAATTGATGAGTGGAACGATTGGTGTTGAAAGTGAGCAGGGAAAGGGAAGCAACTTTTATTTTAGAGTTACATGCGGGATCTCCATAAAGGAAAACCGCAACACATTTAAAGCTCCCCTCAACGTAAGAGGCATGAAAGTGATGGTTTGCGACGACAATGAAACTGCACGGGAGATTCTTGCTGAAGCACTTCGTATCTTTACATTTGAGGTTACCCTTACATCCAGTGCAAGGGAAGCCATTACACTGCTGCAACAGCCATCTGACAAAGCCTTCGAGCTTCTGCTACTTGATTATAAAATGCCGGAAATCAATGGTTTGGAAGCACTTTCGTTGATCAGCAATGATCCCCTTATTGCTCATAAACCTAAGGTCATTATGGTTTCAGCATATGGAAAAGAGGTGCTGGAGGGCAAAAATGACTATCCGCTGATTGAGGGATTTATTGATAAACCACTCAATTATTCTACGCTTTTCAATAGCATCATGAATGTTTTCGGACAGCAATCACAACGCGTTTCCAAACTCGAAGAATCCAATGATGAGCTCATACAGAAATTGAAGGAACGGAGCGGCAACATCATTTTACTCGTTGAGGACAACGAGATCAACCAACAGGTGGCCAAAGAAATCATTGAGGAAACTGGTCTCATAGTTGAAATAGCCGGTAACGGTGAAATTGCTGTAGAAATGGTACGTCAGTCAGGTATTCCTTCAAAGTATAAGCTCGTTCTTATGGATCTTCAAATGCCTGTAATGGATGGCATCACTGCAACGCAGGAAATTCGAAAAATGCATGATTATATCACCCTTCCTATCCTGGCAATGACAGCAGATGCCATGGCCGGAGTGAAAGAAAAGGTACTCGAAGCTGGTATGATGGATATGCTCACCAAGCCTATCGATCCCAACGTTGTTTATAAAAAGATCCTTAAATGGATGGTAAGAGCGGGGGGAATCAAGCTTCAAAACAGTGTTGCCATGAAGCAGGACGTTGAACAAAATGACCTGGTTATACCTGAAATCCCGGGTCTGGAGACAGAAGTCGCCCTTCAACGACTGAATGGAAACAAAAAGCTGTATCTGAGTATTCTGGAGAAATACTATCAAAACAACCTCAACTTCATTCAGGATATCAGCGTTTTGATTACGGCCAGCGATTCAGAATCACTAAAGAGACAATTTCATACCCTCAAAGGATTGAGTGGAAGTGTTGGAGCTACAGAAATTCAACAACTTGCGCAGGAACTGGAACAGCTGGTGGAAAGTGCTCAGCTGGATAAACTCCAATCCTTGTTGCCGTCACTTGATGAAAAAATGAAGGTTTTGTTCGAAGAAATCCACTCAAAATTAATTGTCCGAAAACAATCGATTAACAAAGTGGAATCAGCACCGCTCGAACCACTCATCAATGAACTGGAGGAACTGATAAAAAAGAAAAGTCCTCAAGCCAAAAAACTATTACCCGAGCTGGAGCAAGCCGGATTGAACAATCCTGCATTCCAGAAACTGAAACGCGCTTTAGCAACCTTTAATTTTAAAGAAGCCGGAATCCAATTAGTTGAAATAAAAAAGAATAACATAGTACCATGAAAACCCTTTACGAAAACACCATTCTTGTCGTTGACGACACCCCTGAAAATATCGAAATATTGGTAGAACTTCTCGATGGCTTCGACCTGAAGGTTGCTATCAACGGACAAGAAGCACTCGAAACAGCCTGGGAAGGTCAGGCTCCCGACCTTATCCTGCTCGACATCATGATGCCCGAAATGGATGGCTACGAGGCCTGCCGGCAACTTAGAGCCGATGAGCGAACAAGGGAAGTGCCGGTGATCTTCCTCACTGCCAAAACACAAAAAGAGGATATCTACAAAGCCTTTGAAGCCGGCGGTCAGGATTACGTTACCAAGCCTTTCGATGCCCGTGAACTCATGGAGCGTGTGAAAACACAGCTGGAACTTAAGACCCAGCGCGAGGTGCTGAAAGATATGAACCTCCTGCTTGAAGAAAAGGTGCGCGAAAGGACCGAACAGCTCGATAAAGCCAACAAGGAACTGATGGTGCTCGATGAAGCAAAGAACAGCTTCCTGATGATGATCAGTCATGAAATACGTACACCTCTGAATGGCATTGTTGGAGCTACATATTTTCTCAACGACTCACTGGCCGAAGACAATGATTTGGCCGAGTTTGTAGATATGCTTAAAACTTCCGTCGACCGGCTCGAAAAGTTTTCCACCACCGCTTTGATCATCACACAACTCAGCACCAACCAAACCAT
>JADYZK010000016.1 GCA_020853175.1 Bacteroidales bacterium | reverse complement strand
TCCAAACTGAAAAAAAAGGTTTAGAGGCCTATTACGAATGGATACCATGGGTTGCCCAGAATCATCCTAAAACGTACTCGCAAGTTCAACAACCGATTGATATTCTTATTGCCACCGATGCTTTGAGCGAAGGACAAAACCTTCAAGATGCGGATATGGTCATCAATTACGATATTCATTGGAATCCCGTAAGAATCATCCAGCGATTAGGACGTATCGACCGTTTAGGAAGCCCCAATAAGAAAATTTTCGGCATTAATTTCTGGCCATCCAACAACATCAATTCCTACCTGAATCTGCAAGGAAGAATAGAACATCGTATGGCCGCCATGAAACTGGCGGGTGCTGAAGTGGATGAAAAATTCTCAGAAACCTTCCAGGAAATGATTTATGACGAATCTCTTGACCAACGTATGAAGAACCGCATGATGGAGCAGATGCAGGTGACTTTTGATGACTTGGATGGCAATGAAACTTTCGGATTTGATGACCTTTCATTGGAACGTTATCGGCAAGATTTGTTGGAAGAGTTCAACAAAGACAAAGCCAAATACCTCCGAATGCCCAAAGGGGTTTACACAGGCTTCAAAGCGGATACTTCGGTTTGTGCCGAAAACGGTTTGATTGCACTTCTTGGTTATCCATCACGACCAGCAAAAGCGCCCCAACATGAATACAGGATTTTTGATCTCATCTACATCAACATGCAAGGAAAGTTGGTGCTGCTGAACCAAAAAGATGTTTTGGATGCCTTGACCCATCATAAAGATAAAAACCGTTATGTTTCCGATGCCTTAGATAGAGGAGATGATGATACCATTCATGAATTGGTAATGGCCATCAAAGCCTGGCTTGATGGACAAGCCGCAGAAGAACAAGTGCAGGAAGACGGTACCACCAAAAAAGTAATGGGTGCAGAAGCCAAAGACCTTTTGTCAAAATTGAGAAAAGGCGACAAAGACGCTTTAGCACGCGTGAAACAAAATATTAAGGTGGAGGAAAAATTCCAACTTGATAACTTCGATTTGATTACGTGGTTTTCAGTTTCGGTTTAACAAGATCATTATGGCCAAAAGCATCATTTTAGAAGTTCAACAGGTGAAGATTTCCCTTACAGATTTTAAGGGTGAAGATTACATCTGCATAACTGACATGGCCAAAGCCAAAACAGATGAAAGTCGGGCAGCGGATGTCATCAAAAACTGGATTAGAACCCGAACTACGCTTGAATTTTTGGGCACTTGGGAGAGAATTTACAATCCCGATTTTAAAGTGGTCGAATTTGACCACTTTAAAACGCAGGCCGGCCTTCCATCCTTTGTACTAAGCCCAACGCTATGGGTCGAAAAAACAAATGCCATTGGTATTTTTTCGAAAGCGGGACGATATGGAGGCACTTATGCCCATAAAGACATTGCATTTGAGTTTGGATCGGCAATCAGTGCAGAATTCAAACTCTATCTCATTAAAGAATTCCAACGCCTAAAAGAAGAAGAAAACAGCCGCCAAAAACTCGACTGGAACCTACAACGCACCCTTGCCAAAGTCAACTACACCATACACACCGATGCCATCAAGGAAAGATTAATCCCGGAGAAACTTAACGCCAAACAGATTTCATTGGTCTATGCTTCTGAAGCGGATCTGCTGAACATGGCCCTATTTGGCAAAACGGCTGCCGATTGGCGAGCTGAAAACCCAGGCGCAAAAGGCAATCTGCGGGACGAAGCAACCTTAGAGCAACTGGTAGTGCTCTCCAACCTGGAAAGCATCAATGCCTTATTGATTCGACAAGGACTCAGCCAATCGGAACGATTAAGCCAACTCAACCAAATTGCCATTACCCAAATGACATCTTTGGTTAACAATACGAACTTGAAAAAACTGAAATAAATGGATTTACGCATATTTTCTCACCTTGATTTCCTCCCGGCCCTCAAAGCACTTTTCAAGGACTTAAAGGTGCCCATGAATTATGTGGCAGATGAACCCACCACAGCCAGAGAAATCCTGAAAGATACCTATAAAGAAAACGACAACTTTCAACTGATGGATGATGTCTATTTCGTAGGCATGGTGGATAATGCTGCCTTTGAAGGCAACAACTCTTTGGCAATTGATAAAATAAAATCTGATTATGATGGTATTCTCATTTTTGGCATAACGCTCAAAGACAGACCCAACGGATTACTTCCTACCCGTTCACAATTGGCTGAAATTGCAAGAGCATTCAACCGTGAGTTTTACTACACACCGGTTGTTGTGGTATTCAAATACGGGAACTGCCTGGCTTTTGCAAATACGGAACGTCTCAAATACAAACAGGAATGGCGGGAAGGTGAAAAGGCCGGTAAAGTGAGTTTGCTTCGAGATATTCATATGGAAAAACCACACTCCGGTCATGAACGTATTTTAGCTGAACTTCAAATACCTGCCACCGGCAACAAGAAAGTAGATTCTTTTGCCAAACTCTATGCTTACTGGCAGGAGGTATTTAGCGTAAGCCTCCTCAACAAGAAGTTCTATCAGGAACTTTCCAATTGGTATTTCTGGGCAACAAAGCATGTTACTTTCCCGGGAGAACCCACTCTTGCGGAAGCACACCTCAAAAACGCCAATCTGGAAGACCTACTGCAAGAACACCGAGCCACCAATGTGATTCGGATGCTTACCCGATTGCTCTTTGTTTGGTTTATCAAAGAGAAAAAGCTGATTCCCGAAGAGCTTTTTGAACTGGATGCTTTGCAAAAAGATATACTCAACGAAATATCACCCTACCATGAAAAGGGTATGTTCAAAGAGCGAAATAAAGAAAGTGTGTATTACAAAGCCATCTTGCAAAACCTGTTTTTTGCTACACTCAATTGCCCTATTGAACCTGACAACTTGGATAAAAGAAGTCGTGGTTTCCGTGGTGATGGCTATGGCACTCATAGAGGCATTGATTACCTGATGCGATACAAGCAGTATTTCAAGAATCCGGATGTATTTTTAGAAAAATTGAACCAAACGGTTCCATTCTTAAACGGTGGACTTTTTGAGTGTTTGGATGATAAGCCCAACAACATCTATATAGATGGTTTCTCCGACCAGATGACCAAGGGCGAACAACTCATTGTACCCGATTACCTCTTTTTTGGATTGGAAGAAGAAACTGACATCAGCGATGTAGTAGGTATCAATGACAAAAAATACAAAAGCGCTGCTGTAAAAGGGCTTATCAACCTATTGAAATCTTATAAATTTACAATTACCGAAAACACACCAATTGAAGAAGATGTGGCGCTCGATCCTGAGCTGCTAGGAAAGGTTTTTGAAAACCTCTTAGCGAGTTACAACCCTGAAACAAAAACCACAGCTCGTAAGCAAACCGGCTCGTTCTACACACCACGGGAAATTGTGAACTACATGGTGGATGAAAGCTTGATTGCTTATTTGAAAAATAAAATATTGGCTGAACCTTCAGTTTATTTGGAATTTGGAACAATTCAATCAAATCTTTTTGGCAATGAAGGAAAAAAAGGACAACAAAGTTTGATCAATGATGTAAATGGCTCTGAATTAAAGAATAATGAGGCGAAAATTGATACCCTACTCCACGAATTGGTTTCATTTAATCCAGGAAATCCTTTTAAAGATTTCCCCAATACATCTAAACACCTTTTAAAATATTTGAGTGATTGCACCATTCTCGACCCAGCTTGTGGTTCAGGAGCATTCCCTATGGGGGTTTTGCAAAAAATGGTGCACATCCTGCAAAAGCTCGACCCTGAAAATAAAGTTTGGAAAGAAGTACAACTGGGCAAAGCAGAACAAGAATCAAAAGCTGCCTTTGCCATTGAAGACAAACAAGCCCGTGAAGAACGCCTGCTGGAAATCAATGAAGCCTTTGATCAAAGCATCAATGACCCTGACTATGCACGTAAGCTTTTTTTGATTGAAAACTGCATTTATGGGGTGGATATACAGCCTATTGCTACCCAAATTTCCAAATTAAGATTCTTTATTTCCCTGGTCGTAGAGCAAAAAGTAAACCCGCACAAAGACAATTTTGGCATACGCCCTTTGCCCAACCTGGAAACCAAGTTTGTGGCCGCTAATACCTTGATGGGCATCAAAAAAGATGGTGGTTTATTTGAAACAATTGAAGTAAAAAAACTGGAGAACGAATTAAAAATTGTACGTCACAAGATTTTCAGTTTAAAATCAAAAGAGCGAAAAATTACTTGGCGCAAAAAAGATAAAGAATTACGTGAAAAACTTTCTATGGTTCTTAAAAGCCAAGGTCTGCCATTAGATGCAGCAGAAAAATTAGCCAAGTGGGATCCTTATGACCAAAATGCATCTTCTCCATTTTTTGATTCAGAATGGATGTTTGGCATGAAAATTGGATTTAGTATTGTAATAGGCAATCCACCATACATCAACACTAAAAGTGGAATACAATCTGAATTTAAAGAATACTACAAGGAAGAGTACAATACTGCTGTAGGTCAATTTGATTTGTTCAGTCTGTTCATAGAACAGTCACTTAGGCATACAAAAATTCTTTCTTTTATCGTTCCAAAGCCGATAATTAACAATGAAAACTACGAAGTCGTAAGAAAGCTGCTTTTAAGAATAGGACTACAATCAATTGTTACTGGGTCGCACATATTTGAAAATGCAGGTGTGGAGTCTTGTATTTTCATAACAAATCCATCGGCGGAAACTACAAATGTAGCGCACTTTAGTATGGTAAGTGGCTTTAAATACTTGTTTTCAGTGAACCCACAGAAGTTTAAAGGCTTGCCATTTACAATTATCAATAGTTTACTAAGTCCTGATGAATATTCAATTATTGATCTTGCAAAAACTAATGCATCGGAGCTTGGTTCGATAATCAGTATTCTAAGGGGTGTTGAAACAGGTAGAAGTGATAATTCAATAAATTCCAATGGAATTGGGTTCCCTTTATTAAGGGGAGAGGATTTGAATGCTTATCAGATAAAAAATTCAGGTTTATGGATAAATGCTGATTTTCAAAACTATGTAAAATTCAAAGCTAAGGAATTGTATTTAAGTCCTAAACTTTGTATTCGAAGAGTTGGCAATAAGGTGACGGCGGCTGTTGATGTTGAAAACTGTATAAGCCTCAATACTATTTATAATTGCCATATAAAACCCTCAGATAAATCTGGTTATTGGGGCCTTGCAGCTATTCTTAATTCAACTCTAATCAACTATTGGTTTTATAAGGTCTTTATACTTGATGATGCTCTTTTCCCTTATCAGAGAGTTTCACAACTAGAAAAAATTCCTATAAACACAAATTTCAGAAACAAGACTTTAAATTTCCTTTCAGCTTTAATTCATGTAAGTTATGATTCTGTCATTAATCATATTATAGACTCATATATCTTCAACCTCTACTTCCCTGAGCACATGAAAGAGCGTGGCATAGATGTACTAGAGTATGTAGAGCAGGATATGGTAGAAGTTATGCAAGGCCGGGAGTTTGAAAAGCTAAGTGATCCTGAAAAGGAACAAGTAATAGAAGCGCTGCATGCCAAATGGAGCCATCCGGATAATGAAGTCCGCAACCGCATCAAACTTTTTGCCGTGCGTAGCCCGGAGATTTTAAAACCCATATTGGAAAGCTGATGAAAAAGATTAAAGAAATAAAAATCCAAAACTTCAAGGCTTTTCAGCAAGAGCAGGTTTTCCCCGTTGAGGGAAAGCATGTTTTGGTATATGGCAACAATGGTTCGGGTAAGTCCTCTTTGTTCTGGGCATTGTACACGCTTTTGCAAAGCAGCATCAAAGACGATGAAGACGTACTGAAGTATTTCAAGAAGTATGTTGCCTCTGACAAAGACACACATCAAACCTTGAAAAACGTATTTATGGAAGAGGATGAAGAATCTTTCATCAAACTCACTGCCATAGATACCGAAACGAAACTGGAAGAAACCTACACCATTTCGCATGATGTCATCAATACCAACAACGATGAAAATACACTGATTCAGGAACTAAATCTTGCCAGTGATTTCATCAATTACAAGCTGCTGCACAACTTTTATAGAGCATCACACAAACAAGAAGTCAATCTTTGGCCAGTTTTTGAGCGGGACATTTTTCCGTTTCTAACCGAAGGCACACAAAACTGGTTGGAAGATATTATCAAAACTCCAACACTTGATGTTCCAAGAACTCCTAAAGATGCTGTTGTTTCAAGGAACAGAAAGGAGAATTATATCAATGAAATAAACGCTCTTAACATTAAAATTCAAAACCTCTTGACTGAAATATCAGGATATGCCAACACATTTTTGAAAAACCACTTTTTTGAAGGTAAAGATGTTGTTAAAGTGTCATTGAGTTTCGAGAAAAAGTTCAATTTTGATTTAATTCGTAAGAAAGTTTGGGAAGAAAACAAACAAGGTCAAAGGCACGATGAATTGCACATCAAATTAGGTGTTGAAATTTACGATGATACCATTCCAGAAAAATGGCGACAGATTGAACGGGTACAATCATTTCTGAATGAAGCCCAACTGACCCGCATTGCCATAGGCGTTCGTATTGGCGCCCTGCGCACCCGACCTTTAGCTTCTGCACGTTTCAAAATTTTGGTGCTGGATGATATGCTAATAAGTTTGGATCTGTCCAACCGTATGGATGTGGTGCGCATCATTTTGAACAAAGAGGAAAAAGATGATTTGAAATTCTTTGACGGCTTTCAAAAGTTTATCTTCACCCACGACAAAGGATTTTTCAACCTGATTCGCAGAAACACTGATGAAGAAGAATGGGTGTACTTTAATTTCAACAAAGATGAAAAGGACAGTTCTCCGCCCAAAATTAAAGAAGACAAAACTCCACTTCAAAAAGCCATCAGAAACTTTGAGGAAGATGAGTTTGATGCCTGCGGAAATGAACTAAGAAAAGAAGCAGAAGCCATTCTGACAGAATATCTCGATCCAGAAATGAAAAAGTTGAACGGGGATTTTGAAACTCTAAGCTCAAAATTGTAAAAAGCATTTAATCAACTTACAAATCAAAGACATAAGAAATTTACGCAACGATTTTTACTTGATATGGATATAGTCAAACTCAAAAAAATTAAGTCTGACTATTCTGCGGACGGGGCATTATCGGCAGAAGAAAAAACAAAACTTGACAAAATAAAAAACTTATTGTTTGACTTTCTGATTGAGTTCAACGAAAAGAAAAACAGAAAAGAACTTCTTATCACAGATACCAAGGATATTTTGGACAGAATTATGAATGCTGCATCCCACCATTCTGAAAATCCTTTACACCGTGAAGAAATAAGAAACGCAATAGCTAAAATGATTGAATTAAAAGAACATTTGAAACATGACTAATCCAGCCCTTTGTTGCCCAGCACTACATGTCAACTTGGGATTATACATCATGCTCCGCCCAATCCTCTTCACCCTGTTCATCTTATTGTCCTCTTTGGCCCTCGCCCAAAAAACGGCTTACATCCCCCTCTACCTCCAAAACCCGAACGACGTGAACGGCGCCCAGTTTACCTGGTCCAAAACGGCGCAATCGGCCAATTTTACACTCATTTGGGGCAATACGGTGGGTACCAACCCGGCGAATTACCCGGATCCGGACCTGAATTTTGACCCCGCCCGGATCCTGGATACCATGGAGTACATCTATGCGGCGTTCAAAACGTTGGGTTTTGTGGACGATGCTGCTGGCACGAACCTGAGCATGTACAAAATCCCCATCGTGATGTACGCTACCTGGGGACCCGACGGCGCGCAGGGCTGGGCCAACGGCGGCGATGCAGACGGCGTCGTCGGGGCGTTTTGGGTGCATCCCAATGCCATGAACGACGGCGGCGTGGCGGCCCACGAACTTACGCACAGCTTGCAGGCACAAAGCAACATAGACGCCCGGGCGGATGCGGGTTTGGGTTA
Organism: Bacteroidales bacterium; assembly: GCA_020853175.1. GTDB lineage: Bacteria > Bacteroidota > Bacteroidia > Bacteroidales > F082 > JALNZU01. The sequence goes on along the minus strand of JADYZK010000016.1, from coordinate 820 downwards.
CGTGTGGCTCGATGCGGGCATTTTTTGGGAAACACACGCCAATTTTATGCGCAACCTGCTGTACCCGCAGGCGGTGTCGGCCTGGGGCATGGATGTGTACCACACCGAAACGTTCGGGGACTGGAAAAACACCTACGAAAATTACCCGCTGCTGCTCGCCATCATGGCATCCGAAGGAATCGACATGGTGAACAGGCTCTGGCGCGAATCTTTGAGCAACGAATACCCGCTGCAAGCCTACAAACGACTGGCCGGGTACAACCAGGCGCAGTTCAACGACAGTCTGTTCCTGTACGCGCGGCGCATGGCCACCTACGATTTCACCTACAACAACATCGGCGCGTATTTCAGGCAGTACCGCACGGCGGATCTGGCCAACTACCTCTACTCTACCCAGGCCACGTTCAGCATCCTGCGCAAAATACCCGGCGCAACGAACCGCTACGAAATCCCCATCGAAACCGCCCCCGAAGAGTTTGCCTACAACGTCATTCCGCTGTACCCGAACGTCGACAGTTGCGCGGTGGTCATCAAATTTAAAGGACAAATAGAAGCCAACAGCCACGCGGGCTGGCGTTACGGATTTGTGGCCGCAAACGCCAACGGCACGGTGAGCCGCTACAGTCCCGTGTATGCCGACAATACCCGCGAAATCAATTTCCGCCTCGAACCCGGTGAAACCAAAATGTACCTGGTGGTTATGGGCGCCCCGCACGACCAAATCACCACCAACACCACGAACGATACGTGGCGCGGGTACCCCAAACATTTCCGCCATCCGTACGAACTCACCATCAGCGGGGCCGTGCCGGAAGGTTTT
>JADYZK010000015.1 GCA_020853175.1 Bacteroidales bacterium | reverse complement strand
GAACATGCAACAATTCAAGAACCTATTTTTTGGAATCACAATGGCTTTTGTAGCAATGGTGGCTTTGCTTTCATGCGACAACACCAACACAAGAGACTCTAAAGAAATTGCCCAAGAACACAATGATGCCAAGTTTGCTAACGACAAGGAAGACAATGCCGATTTTTTGGTGAATGCAGCCGAAATGAACTTAATGGTAGCCCAACTTGGTCGCCTGGCGCAAACAAAAGGCAGCATCACTAAAGTTCAAGAAGTGGGTAAAACCATGGAAGAAGATCACAACAAAGCTTCAGAAGAACTAAGTAAATTGGCACAACAAAAACAAGTGACCATTCCGTTGGTGCTTACTGAAGAAGGACTCGAAGCCCACAAAAGACTTATTGAAACCAATGCCGCTGATTTCGATTTCGATAAGGAATACATAGACCTTATGGTTTCTACTCACAAAGATGCCATCAGAGATTTTGAAGAAGCCGCCAACGATTCGTCCGATCCTGAAATCAGAAGCTGGGCCTCCAAAATGCTTCCAAGCTTGCGTGAGCACTTAGATACTTTTATCACCTATCAAAATCAATTGAACAGAATGTAGTTCGTTGATGTATTTCAGTCAATTCCCTAATTTATCAATAATAAACAATACAAGACAATGAAAAAATCAGATTCTAAATCCACAAAAACCTCTAGTTCCAAAACAAGTACCCGGAAAACATCTAAGCCCGACGGTCCCTCTGGCCTTCGCGAACTGTTTGAAGACGAATTAAAAGACGCCTATTGGGCAGAAAAAGAGCTAACGAAAGCCATTCCAAAAATGATTTCAAATGCAAGTGCCAGTGAACTTGTTGAAGCACTTACCAATCATTTGGATGAAACAAAAAACCAAGTGAAAAGACTCGAAGAGGTTTTTTCAACACTTGGCGAGAAAGCTGTTGCCAAAAAATGCGATGCCATGGCCGGCCTCACCAAAGAAGGTGAAGATATGATGAAAGAAACCGAAGCCGGTGCTGTGCGCGATGCAGCCATTATTTCAGCTGCGCAAAAGATTGAGCATTATGAAATTGCTACTTACGGAACACTGGCATCTTTTGCACGTGTTTTAGGCGAAGATGAGGCTGCTCAATTGCTCGAAACCATTTTGGAAGAAGAAAAAAATGCCGATCAAGTGTTATCGGAACTATCTGAAAGCATCAACATAGAAGCATACGACTTTGAGCTTGAGGATGATAAATAAAGAAACTGGTTGAAGCTACCCTCAGCCCGTCATTTTTTTAAACTTTAAGTATTTAACTAAAAAACTATTATCATGAATAAAAATCACAACGACCAAAGGAACCAAGAGAGTGCCAAAGGTCAACAAGTGGACCCTGCCCGTCAGGCCAAACAAGACAATTTACGTAACCAAGAATCCTCTTTCTCTGACAGGAGAGAAGATCAAAACGATCAGGATGAGCGTTATACAAGAAAACCCGATGAGGTTGATCTGCCAGGAAAAGACAGGAGAAAAACAACTCCTGAAGCTGATCAGAACTCTGATTCCGTGAGCGATTATACTCGTGGTGGTTCATCTTATCAAGAAGGAAATGCAGAACATCATTTTCCTGATGACGGTGAAACCGGCAGCTACGATCAACAACAGCGAGAAAACAGGCAAAGGCGTGACGATGTAAGAGACGAGGCTGGCCGCTATCAGACTCAAGCTGACCGCGACCGCGCATCACGCGACAACGACAGCAACACCGACGCTCCTTATGCCAGAGGAAGCAGAAATGAATCCAACAGGGAATACAACCAAGGTGCCGACTCCTACAGAGATAGCACTGCTGCGTATGACAGTGACCCGGCAAGCCGCGATCATTTTTCGGATCAAATAGATTTTCAAGGTCGTCGTAACAACGATCAAGACTTCAACGATGAAACGCCATCGCCCTCAAGTCGGTCAAACGAAGAACAGGAACGCGACTTTAGACAAAATGAAAACAACAGAAACAGAACAAATCCTAATGACAGCAAGCGTGCTTCTGAAAGGGATTCCAACGAACGCACCCGCTCCAATTTGGGTCAAAATGCCGACGACGATCAAGACCGTTAGAATTTTATCGTCATAAATAAAGGTGAGCAGGTGATGAACTTCATGTGCTCACCTTCATTTTTGCCCACCCTATTGAGTTGATCTAAAACCATCATAAGCGATGTATTCGTCAAACGATATGAAAATTTGAAATTCGCTTACAAGCCTGAACCACTTCCGTTTAATATGTTTTTTTCTTGCGCTTTTACATTTAATCACAATAACAATGACTAAAAAACACAGTAAGTCAAAAGGGCACAGCCTATTCGAAAAGTTTTCGCAAATGGCCGTTAAGGCCACCGGAAGCACCTATGCATTTATTTTTGCTTTTGGAATGGTAGTGGTGTGGGCCGCGTCAGGACCTTCATTCGACTATTCCGAAACCTGGCAATTGGTTATCAACACAAGCACCACAATCATTACTTTTCTGATGGTATTTATCATTCAAAAAGCCCAAAACAAGGATTCCATTTCTATTCAATTGAAATTGGATGAGCTTGTTGCAGCACATGAACGTGCCAGCAACCGCTTGGTCAACGTGGAAGACCTTACCAAAGATGAACTTAAAGTGCTTCAGGAATACTATAAAAAACTTAGCAATATCACCAAAAAGGAACAAAGCCTTCAGCAATCCCATTCCATTGAAGAGGCTGAAGATCATTCCAATCCAACCATTGGTGATAAAAATGAAAAAAACAACAAATTGCCAGAGCCCTCAAGTACTCAACATACATAATAAGCTTTTTGCCAAAGAAGTGCCTTTATTCATAATCCTTGAAGTATAAATAGATGTAACGTATTCTCAAAAAGATGTAACACCCTATCGTCCTGCCCATTCTACATTTGTACTACAATTTTTAAATCACAATTATTTACTCTTTAATTCAAATTCCTATGAAAACAGATCAAAAAGACCAAAAGGATCAAAAGACTCCTTCAAGTCAAAAGCAAAGTGCTGACGTAAAAAGCGAAAAGAAATCATCCACCACAAAGAAAACGGGTGATGATAACAAAAAAACAAGCTCTTCCGCTAAAAGCACAGCCAAGGAAAAAAGCCCTGCCAAATCAAAATAAAGGCTTATCCTAAAGTTTAAGGTGAGTAAACTCCAGCACAGTTGGATCAAGTTTACTCACCTTATTTTTTTGAATGAATGTGAAAATCTATTGTCCATTTTTTAACTCAAATTCAATGTTCTAACCATGTCCATTCAATACATGAACTTTAATACTTTCCATATAATTAACGCATCATTTGAATCCTACAACATTTTCCCCAATTTGTGTAACAGTGTTTGAGCCTCGGGAGTGTACTTTTGTTTCATATTCAATATCAATATTATTCACATAAAAACTATAATACAATGAAAGAAGATCAAAACGAACAACACGAGCAACAACGCTCTACAAGTAAAAACCATGATGACAAATGCAGTCCAAATACCGACACTCAAAAAAATGCGAAT
>JADYZK010000014.1 GCA_020853175.1 Bacteroidales bacterium | reverse complement strand
TTTTGGGAAATTCCTCCATGAGGCGCATCAAAGGGGCATCCGTGTCATTTTCGACATCGCCATTAACCATTGTTCCGAGGAGCATCCTTGGTTTTTGGAGGCAAAAAAATCATCCGACAATCCATACCGCGATTTTTTCATCTGGTCAAAGGACACCAATCTATATAAAGATGCCCGAATCATTTTCAAAGGAATGGAAACCAGCAACTGGGAACCATTAGGGGACAGTTATTTTTTTCACCGTTTTTTCAATTTCCAGCCCGACCTGAATTATCGAAATCCTGAAGTCCTTTTTGCTATGTTGCGCAATATGCTATATTGGCAAAGTATTGGTGTAGATGGTTTTAGAGCCGATGCCATTCCCTATTTGTGGAAGGAGGACGGAACCAATTGCGAAAATTTACCCAATACCCATGCTGTCGTTAAATTTTTTAGGGCCGCGCTTGATTATGTAAAGCCCGGAACTTTGCTGCTCGCCGAAGCCTGTCAGCAGCCGGCAACCGTTGTGGAGTATTTGGGTCAGGGTGACGAATGTCATGCGGCTTATCATTTTCCATTGATGCCCATGATGTATAAGGCTATCGCTCAGCACGATAAAAAACCTATCATTGATATTTTGCATCCCAGCGTAACGCCCAGCTTGCCCGAAAACGCGCAGTGGTTTACCTTTCTGCGGTGCCACGATGAGCTGAGTTTGGAGTTGGTCTATGTTTCTGAGAAAGACCGCAAGTATATCCACGAAAGCTACTGTCATCAGCCCGAGTGGAATTTCCGCCTTGGCGAAGGCATTTCGGCACGATTGGCGAATCTTTTTCAATTTGACGACAGAAAAATTGGCTTGGCCTACTCCATGATGCTCAGTCTGCCGGGAACACCCGTTATTTATTATGGCGATGAGTTTGGAAAAGAAAACGACATGGATTATTACAAAGAAATGGCCGCTTTTGCAGGCAAAGATGATACCCGTTTTTTGGTGAGAGGCAAAATAAGATGGGAGATGAGAGAAAGTCAACTATCTGATCCTGAAACATTTCAGTCTAAAGTGTGTACACGAATCCAAAGAATGCTTCATGTTCGCAATGGCAAAAAGGCTTTTGGGCGGGGCAACATCGAATATATGAATGCCTTTAATGCTGATGACTCCATCAATAGTGCGATTTTGGCGTACAAAAGAACTTTTGCAGATGAAACAATTTTTGTCGTGCAAAATCTCTCCGATCAAAGCCAAGCTGTGCGTTTTGATATTGAAATAGGTTGCTGTACCGATGCTTTATCAAATCAAAAAGCAAACTTACAAAATATTGAAATTGAACCATTTGGATACCATTGGTTCGAGAAAAATGAAACAAACGTCTAAACTGAACTTCACCATGAAACAACAACATAGCTTCGATGCCGTCATTTTCGATCTTGATGGCGTGATTACAAAAACTGCTTTGGCGCACAGTGCGGCCTGGAAAAAAATGTTTGACGACTTTTTGATAGCACACGCCTCGGCCAACAGAACTGCCTTTAAAGCCTTCACGCACAAAGATGATTATCTGCCTTATGTTGACGGAAAGCCGCGCTACAAGGGCGTTGCCGATTTTTTGCAGTCGCGGAACATTGATTTGCCCTATGGCGACCCAAGCGATATGCCTTCAATGGAAACAGTTTGTGGCTTAGGCAATATGAAAAACGATGCCTTCAATGAGGTGCTTCGGCGCGATGGCGTTGAGGTGTACCCTTCAACCGTTGCTTTTATGAAAACCTTGCGCGATCAAGGTTATCGGGTAGGGGTGGCTTCATCGAGCAAAAATTGTGAAGCCGTTCTTGAAGCCGCCGGTTTGATGTATCTTGATGAAACGCGCGTTGATGGAGTTGTTTCTGCTGAAATGGGGTTACAGGGAAAGCCTGAAGCAGATATTTTTACCACTGCTGCAAAAAATTTAGGTTGTGATATTGAGCGTACTATTGTTGTTGAAGATGCTGTTTCGGGCGTTCAAGCAGGGCGCAATGGTAATTTTGGGCTGGTTCTGGGAATTGCCCGCGAAGAAAATGTCGAAGAACTTTATCTCAATGGTGCTGACATCGTTGTAACTGATCTTTCCGAAATTTCTTTCAACGACTTAGATGACTGGTTCTTAAAAGGCCTTCAACAAGACGAATGGTCCATCACCTATCATGATTACGATCCCAAAAAGGAGCGGTCACGTGAGGCCTTGCTCACCGTCGGAAATGGTTATTTTGGCACAAGAGGTGCAGCTGAAGAAAGTGAAGCCAACGCAATAAATTATCCCGGAACTTATTTGGCCGGAATGTATAATCGCTTGGTTACCAATGTCTCTGGACGTGATGTTGAAAATGAAGATTTTGTCAACTTGCCCAATTGGCTACCCATCACCTTTAAAATAGACGAAGGCAAATGGTTCGACTTTTCCCAAACGAAAATCATTTCTTTCAAGCGGGTGCTTCAGCTTCAGTCCGGTTTGTTTCTGCGCACAATGGTGGTGGAGGATCAACAGGGCAGAAAGACTGAAATCGTTTCGGAACGCTTTGCCAGCATGGACAATATGAAGGTTGCAGCCTTGCGTTATTCCATCAAACCACTCAATTACAGTGGAAAAATTTCTGTTAAAAGCGGTATTGACGGTCATTTAATCAATGCAGGGGTCGAACGTTATAAGTCGTTGAATCAGAAACATTTGAGACCACTGAAAAGTGGTGTTGAAAAAAATACAATCTTTGTTTTGGTTCAAACAACACAATCGGGTTTTCAGATTTGTGAGGCAGCAAATCATCAAACATTCGTTGATAAAAAACTGCGTAAAGTTTCAATGCAAACTGAATTTGGTGAAGGGACAGCTTTTGGCATTTATGAGGCATATATCAATCAAAATCAGGAATATACACTTGAAAAAATTGTTGCCATCAGCTCTGATAAAGAAAGCTTTGTTGATGATGCTTTAGACAGTGCCGTTCATGCTTTGAACGATGAAATGACATTTGAAAAGCTTCATCAGCAAAGTGCAGATAAATGGGCCAAGCTTTGGGAGGCATTCGACATTAAAATCACCGGCGATCGCAGCTCACAAAAGCTTTTGCGCTTGCATATCTATCACTTGCTCAGCTCGGTATCTCCATTCAATGAAAAATTGGATGCCAGCATCACGGCTCGTGGTCTGCATGGCGAAGCTTATCGCGGTCATATTTTTTGGGACGAATTGTTTATCCTTCCGCTTTATGATCTTCATTTGCCGCATGTTGCGAAATCAATGCTGATGTATCGCTACCGGCGTTTGAATGAAGCGAAAAAATATGCTGCTACTCATGGATACCAAGGTGCCATGTATCCGTGGCAAAGTGGTAGCGATGGCCGCGAAGAAACACAAGTAGTTCATTTAAACCCGCTTACGGGCGAATGGGGCGACGATCACAGCGCTCTGCAGCGACACGTCTCTTTGGCAATTGCCTATAATATTTGGGACTATTATTGGATTTCAAATGATACAGCGTTTTTAAAACAATATGGGACTGAAATGTTTTTTGAAATCTGCCGCTTCTGGGCCGGAAAATCGAAATTCAACCCTAATACCAGCCGTTATGAAATACATGGCGTCATGGGACCCGACGAATTTCATGAGCATACGCCCGACAGCAACGAAGGCGGCTTAAAAGACAATGCTTACACCAATCTGATGGTAGCCTGGATGCTGGGCAAAACCGTTGAAATCCAAAAAATTGTTGGCTCTGAAACCCTGCTAAAGCTTGGCTTCAATCCCGGCGAATTACAGCATTGGTCAGCCATTGCTTCAGCTTTGAATCTTGTTATCAATGAAGATGGTATCATTGCCCAATATGATGGCTATTTTGATTTGAAAGAGTTGGATTGGGATTATTACCGTCAGAAATATGGCAATGTTTACCGCATGGATCGCATCCTTAAAGCGGAAGGTAAGTCGCCTGATGCCTATAAAGTTGCTAAGCAGGCCGACACTTTGATGACTTTTTACAACCTTAACAAGGACGAAGTGGATCAATTGCTGCATCAACTCAATTATGAATTGCCCGATGACTATCTGCAACGTAATTTGAATTATTATTTGCAGCGCACTTCGCATGGTTCCACTTTGAGCAGGGTTGTTCATGCCCGTTTGGCCGCCATGGTTGGTAATACCGAGCTAAGTCTTGAATTGTATCAAGATGCTCTTGGTAGTGATTTTATTGATATTCAAGGAGGTACAACGGGCGAGGGCATTCATGCAGGTGTGATGGCCGGAACCATTTTAATTGCTCTCAACACCTTTGCAGGCATCAATTTCCGTGATGAAATGCTTTCTCTCAAACCAAATTTGCCCCACAACTGGAAAACAATGGCATTTCAGTTGAACTTTAAAGGTGTGCGTTACCAGTTTGAGCTGAGTCCTACGAAATATCGTATCTTTACTGACAAACAAGCTGTCATTCAGTTGGATGATCAACTCTATGATTTACAAGAAAATACATGGAATGCTTTCGAGAAGAAATGAAATCCAATCGCTGGCGTTTATCCTCGTTCACAAGGACAATGAAATGAATTTTTATTCAAAACACCCTAAAAAATTATGTTAAACGATAAAATTACTGTAACAAAAAAGCACCTTGAAGCGGCTCAATTGGTTACGGATGAATTGCACAAAGTGTTGCAGCCCAAGTTTATACTCACAATTGGCGGCGAAGTAGGTTCGGGAAAATCAACTTTGTCGTATGCCATTGCACAGAAACTTAAAAAACAAGGAGTGGTTTGTAAAATCATTGATTTGGATGATTTTTATAAAATCCAGCCTAAAGAGCGCAAGGCTTGGAGACGGCTCAACGGAATCGAAAGCGTTGGACCTGACGAATATGATTGGAACAAAATCAACCTTGTTATTGACGATTTTTATCAAAACCGTGAATCAACCATGCCATGTGTGGATTTGATTACCGATGAAGTTGATGTTCTTACTACTTTTTTTGATGGTATTGATGTGTTGATAATCAATGGTTTATACGCTACAAAGCTCAATCAATCTAACTTTAAAGTGTTTATCGAACTCACCTACGATGAAACCAAAGAAGCGCAAGTGTATAGCGAAAAGGAAGAAATGACGGAATTTAGAAAACAAATTCTTGAACGTGAGCACCAAATGGTTCACGGGTTAAAACATGGAATCAACCTCTTCTTTGATTTTGATGCCACCCTCGACAAATACCATTTGTAACAATAATTGTTTTAAGTAATTAATAATCAAAAAGATATAATTTATGCTTGGAGACGTATTGCTCATTACAGAAAAGCACACCATAGCCGGAGCCGATATTTTAGACATCATTCTAAAAAATTATCGTCCAAAAATGATGGTCGCCATTTCCGGTGAATCGGGCTCAGGAAAAACCGAACTGGCTCACGTCATTGCTAAAGGTTTGCGTAAACATGGTATCATAGCAAAGCCCCTACACATTGACAACTATTATCGCATTCACCCCTTGGAGCGCACCGAATGGCGCAAAACCAATGGCATTGATAATGTGGTTGGCCCGGGTGAATACGATTGGGATACCATTACCCGAAACTTACGCGAATTTAAAGATGGCGCAATCAGCACCGGACCTTGCGTGGACTTGGTTACCGAACAAATTGACCAACTCACCACCGACTACAAAACCATTGATATGCTTATCATTGATGGTTTGTACGCCATTAAAGTGCCGGAAGTGGATTTGCGCGTTTTCATTGAACTGACTTATCATGAAACGAAAAAAGCACAAGTTGTTCGTGGCAAAGAGCCTCAAAATGAATACCGTATGCAAGTGCTTGAAAAAGAACACATGGAGGTGCAACAGTTAAAGCCTACCGCTGATGTTTTGGTAGGAATGGACTATATGGTGCGTAAAACATCATCTTAATTGACACATTAAAAAAGGCTTTGAACCCCATAGGAACAGAGCCTTTTTTATTTCAAACCTTATTATTTGTTTCAACTGTTGCATTTAACTTGAAGCGAATAGGTTTCTTACTTTACTGATCTTTTTTTTAAAGCACTTTCTTATGCATGAGGCCGGTCTCTGAAATGAATGTCCGAAAAGGAGTTATTTCGATAAATCTGATGTACCTTTGTAAGGAAAAATAACACAAACAATGGTTAACATTTACCAACTTTTTCCACGTCTTTTCGGAAACAAGGTAGTGAGCAGTCGCATAAATGGTACAATTCATACCAATGGTTGTGGCAAATTTGACGACATCAGCGATGTGGCTCTTTTGGCAATAAAGGATATGGGCATCACGCATATTTGGCTCACCGGTATCCTTCGTCATGCTACACTTACTGATTATTCTGCTCATGGCATTCCAAAAAGCCATCCTTCAGTGGTGAAAGGGCTGGCGGGTTCGCCTTATGCCATCAATGATTATTATGATGTTGACCCTGACTTGGCTGTTGTTGTTTCCCAACGTATGAGCGAGTTTGAGGCTTTAATAGGTCGTATTCATAACCATGGAATGAAGGTGCTGATGGATTTTGTCCCCAATCATTTGGCGCGTGAATATGCTTCCGTTGGAAAGCCTGCAACAGTTTCCGATTTTGGTTACAATGATCAGGTTCAACTGGCATTTCATCCGAATAATAATTTCTATTATGTTCAAAATCAGTCGTTTTGGTCTCCCTACAGAGAAAGCGATTTGTATCAAAACGATAAGGTTTATATCGAGCAACCTGCTAAAGCCACCGGAAATGATTGTTTCAATGCCATGCCCACCCTCAATGATTGGTTTGAAACGGTGAAACTGAATTATGGCATTGATTATCAAAACGATCAGCAAACGCATTTTGACCCGGTACCTGATACGTGGCTCAAAATGGAACACATCCTTAAATTTTGGTTAGCTAAAGGAGTAGATGGTTTTCGGTCGGATATGGCCGAAATGGTTCCTGTTCCTTTTTGGAAATGGGTCATTGATAAAATACGCCTCCGATTTCCTGATACCATCATGATAGCTGAAATTTACCGTCCGGGATTGTATCCCGAGTTTGTTCAGGCCGGCTTCGACTATCTGTATGACAAAGTTTGCCTTTACAACCGTCTGCATGA
>JADYZK010000013.1 GCA_020853175.1 Bacteroidales bacterium | reverse complement strand
TATCCAATTATTTTCTTGCCCGTTTCACCCACGAAATGAAACGTCCGGCCACTACTTTGCCTGCCGATAGCCTTGATATTTTAAATAAATATGCTTGGCCGGGCAACGTTCGGCAGTTGGAAAACCTAATGAAACGAACTATCTTACTCAGCAAAAATAATGTCATTACACCTGATCTGCTGCAAAATGAGCTATCCATAGCCACTGATAAACTTCCCGTGCAGGTAGAAAGCAAATCGAGTGCCGTACCCGTCAACTTAGAAGCCTACGAAGGCCGTCTATACAAACACGTTATAGAACAAACCGAAAAAGAATTGCTGCAAAAAACAATTGTCCACACCAAAGGAAATCAAGCAAAAGCAGCAAGGCTATTGGGCATTTCGCGCACGATGCTCTACGAAAGATTGGAAAAATTTAACCTCCATTCGCAAGATTTGAGTTAAACAAAGTTTTTTTGCATCAAAGTAGGTCTAAAATATTTGCAAGGTGTATGAAAATCATACATCGAATTGTAAAATGCACAAAAAAAATACGTTATTCGGTTCCTTGTGGATGTTTGCCAAAGCCAAGAATTCATATCTTATTCATTTATAATAGTTTATACAGTTTGGCACATCAGTTGCTAATGAGTGGCCAATAACACTAATTATCCACAAATTAATTTTTAAAACATGAAAAATTTCTTAAAAACCATTTTTGCCTTTGCAATTGCCGGCGTAATGTTCACAAGCTGTGCCAAAGCTCCAGAAGTAGAAATCACCAATGCTAAAGCAGCTATCGAAGCCAGCAAAGCAGTTGAAGCAGAACGTTATGTACCTGCCGAATACAAAGCTTTACAAGATTCATTGAACGTAGCTTTGTTAGAAGTTGAAAACCAAAACGCAAAATTCGCTTTGTTCAGAAGCTACAAAAAAGCTACTGCTACTTTGATCAGCGTAAACACTCTTTCAGAACAAGTTAAAGCAAACGCTGCAACCCGTAAGGAAGAAGTAAAAAATCAAGCACAACAATCACTTGCCGAAGTAACTACATTGGTTGCCGAAGTAAAAGAATTATTGGCTGCTGCACCTAAAGGAAAAGAAGGCAAGGAAGCTCTCGAAGCTATCCAGGGGGATGTAGTTTTGGTTGAGTCGTTCCTTGCCGAGGTTTCCACCCTCATCAACAATGGCGACTATCTTACAGCTGTTGACAAAGTAAAAGCTGCCGGCGAAAAAGCTGCTTCCTTGAAAGTTGAATTGGAAGAAGCTATTGCTAAAAAAACCAAAGGTCGTAAGTAAAACCCTTACTCATTCAGTGAATCTGTTTCATTGGAGAAGTAAAAAACTAAAACCTCGGCTGGATTTTTCCAGCCGAGGTTTTCTGTTGTAAAATCACGTTTTAAAGCCAGATCACCTTATTTAGCATCAGAAAAATAACCTACTTTTGCAGCCGTGAAAAAAAGGGTAAATTACTTTAGAACTCAACCGACAAAACCTCAACAACCCAAACCAGGCAGGCGATCCCCTATGAAAAAAATATTCCTCATTGTTATCATTCTCTTTTTTGTTACCATCTCCACCTTCGCTACACTTTACTATTTTGCACCCAAAACTCCTATTACCAATTTTGAGCAGTGCCACCGCAAAATTGCTGAAGCCAAAGAACAGGAAGCTGAAAAGTATGCCCCCGATTTGATTAAAGAAGCTGAAATTTTCTTTGAAAGTGCTAAAGAAGCCCTCCAAAAAGAAAACGAAAAAGCTTTCTTTCTCCGCGATTACAATACCATTATCCAAATGGTTGAAAACGCAACCAACAAAGCAACAAGTGCCATTGAAAAAGTGAATGGCGATAAAGTTTCGTTAAACGCTTCATTAACGCAAAAACTAAGCGTTGTAAACCACAAAATCGAACATTTTGACGAAACGTATGCTCATTTGCCGCTCAACCAAAGGGCTAGAAAAGATTTTACCAATGCCAAACTCAAATACCTCGAGTCCAAAAAAGCTTTTGAACGCAAAGCCTATCTCGTTGTAGGCAACAACCTTGACGAAGCCAACAGGTTGATCAGTAAGTCAGTAGATGCCGCTCATGCCCATTTGAGCAGTTATTTTGAAGACCTCCCCCTCTGGAAAAAATGGTACCAAGAAACCATTGATTGGTCCAGAAAAAATGATGCTACTGTAATTGTTGTGGATAAATTTGCACATACATGCTTTGTTTATCGCGATGGAAAAGAAATTAAACGCTTTACCGCCGAGCTGGGTCCCAACTGGATTGGAACAAAAAAGTTCAGAGGCGACAAAGCCACCCCCGAAGGCAAATATTTTGTCACGAAGAAAAAATCGGGAAAGCAAACGATTTATTATAAAGCATTGCTCATCAATTATCCCAATGATGAGGATAAAGCGCGTTACAGTAAAAATGTTAAAAACGGCAGCATCCCAAGAAGGGGAATCGGCAATTTAATTGAAATACACGGCGAAGGCGGAAAAGGCATTAACTGGACTGACGGCTGTGTGGCGCTCAGCAACGATGATATGGATAAACTTTGGAACTATGTCGGTTCAGGAACCCCCATTACCATTGTTGGATCATTGCGCAGCTTACACGAAATAAATGGGCGATAATTAATATGAATCAATTAAAAAATCATTTGAGCCAAGCCAACGCAGGAATGAAGCCTGAGGCAAACAATAGTTCGAGACGGGTTTTTTATGCCCGATGGATCATTGTGGCCACTGGTTTTATCATCTCCATTTTGTTGGCACAATCGGTGCTGAAAAACCAATTGAAACTTCAAGAAGCATCTTTGGGCTATTTTCATTCCAACAACCTCAAAGCCTCCATGCAAAGGATAGCCAATCAATCGCCTAAGAAATATGAGGCACAGCTGTCCAAAGAAATTGAGAGCACCGAAAAGGCTTTGAAAGCCTTCTTACCCAAACAATCGTACATTGTAGTGAACACTACCGGCAACAATTTCAGATTATACGACGCCAACGGTAAGCCACTTCGCGAAGGTCTTGTTTCAACGGGCAGCTTTACGGTGCTGAAAGCCGGAAACGACCGCCAATGGATGTTTAAAACGCCCCGCGGCCAACTCAAAGTGTTGAAAAAAACCAAAGATCCTGTTTGGAAAAGACCTGACTGGGCTTTTATTGAAGAAGGACTTAAAGTGCCCTCGCCCAATCATCCCTCACGTTTCGAGTATGGAACTTTAGGCGATTACAGCATGAGTCTTGGCGATGGCTATCTCATTCACGGAACTTTGT
>JADYZK010000012.1 GCA_020853175.1 Bacteroidales bacterium | reverse complement strand
CCGAACGATCATCAGAAACATATTTTACACACATAACCTCAAAGCCTTCAGGATAAATGATATATGCTGCCGGTTCGATCTTACTATGAATCGAATAATAATGGTAATCTTTTACGACACCAATAACGGTACGATCATGGATCGTATCGCCGGTAAAAGGTTTGAAGCGCTTTCCAATGGGATTTTCCCAACCTAAATACTTCACCGCTGCTTGGTTCAGGATAACCGATTCATTGATATCATTTGAGAAATCTTTGCTAAAATTACGCCCTTCGATGATTTGAATGTTCATCAAAGGGAAAAAATCTTCATCTACATAACCGTGACGTACCATGATGCGCGTTTGGGCTGAATCAACCACTGTAATTGGACCCTGATTGCCGGCTACACCGTTTAAATGTGATGCAGCCGAAACGCCTTTCACTGATGCAAGTTGGCTGATTTTGTTTTTTAGCAGTTCAGTATTTTGCGATATATCAGCACTTTGCAGAGCGATCCCTATCACATTTTCATAGTTGTAACCTAAATCCTTATTCAAAACAAACTGTATTTGCCGGTTCGACACTTGAACGATAAAAACCAAAGTGATGGCCACAACAAATTGAAAAACAACCAACGACTTGCTCAGCAGATTTCCAAAACGTAAACCCTGTCCGGAAACGCCTTTGAGCACATCAACAGCTTGGTAGCGACTGATAAAAAGGGCAGGATAAATACCCGAAAACAAACCAACTACAATCCAAAGCGCTACCAAACCTACATTCAATAATGGATTTTGAATGTAGTCCAAGTTGAGGTTCATCTCCAATAATTGATTGAAACCGGGAAGACCCAATTCGATGAGGAGAAGTGAAAGCAAAAGGGCCAAAAACGTTATAATCAGCGATTCACCAAGAAACTGGTACATCAAGGTTATTCTGTTGGCACCCAACACTTTTCGCACACCAACTTCTTTAGCACGTTTGATGGATCGGGCAATGGCCAAATTGATAAAATTGATACATGCGATGACGATTATTAAAATGGCCACCACGATAAACGCCAACACAATTTGCGAATTGCCCTGTAAGTAATTGACTTGAAACTTAATATGATTAGAATGTAGATGTATATCAGCCACCGGTTGCAGATACATTTTCAGTGGGTCACGAAAATTAGCAGGCGGACGATATTTGAGTATTAAAACATTCAATTTTTCACTCACGGCTTTATAATCTGCATCTTTAGTCAATTTCACATATACCGGCATGGTGTTCGAACCCCATGATTTCAGCCAAGGATTGGTAAGTAAGGCCGATTCATAAGACACGAGTGCGTCCATTAAAAGATGGGTGTTTTGCGGCTGGTCTTCCATAATTCCAGCAACATTGTAGCCTTTTTCGTTGTTGAACTCGATGCTTTGACCCAGTGCTTTTTTCGCATCACCAAAATATTTTATTGCCAGTGTTTCCGACAAAACCAGGCTTCGAGGTTCGCTGAGAGCGGTAGCAGTGTCGCCAAAAAGCAAACGCACACCAAAAAGTCGAAAAACAGAGCGGTCAGTCCACACAAAATTCTCTTCGGCATAATACGCTTCATTGACGCGTACAGGCACTTTGCCCCAGCTCATCAGGCGCACTGCATCAATAATTTCGGGAACGTCATCAACCAAAGCTTCGGCCAGCGGCCCCATATTTACAGCAACATGCTGTTCTCCAACGCCTTCTGCCTGCTGAATTTGAACAACTCGATAAAGTTGATCAATATCAGGTATGTGATGATCGAAACCGAGATGAAACTGTATGTACATCATTATCAGCAAGAAAGAAGCAACACCCACACTCAACCCCACCACATTAATAAAGGTGTAGGAAAACTGTTTTGACAGTCTTCTAATGGCTATGATAAAATAATTACGAATCATCTCAATCCTTTGATTTTAATTGTATCTATTTAGTTTTCAGCTATTTTGTTTTCTATCACATCATTTTTCGAATATTCTCATTGATGATCTGGCCATCAAACAGCCGGATGATGCGCTGGCTATAGTCAGCATCGCGTTGCGAGTGGGTAACCATAATAATGGTTGTTCCTTGGTTGTTGAGCCCACTTAAAAGATTCATGACTTCGTCGCCGTGCATCGAGTCGAGGTTTCCGGTGGGTTCATCGGCAAGAATGAGTGCCGGCTTTGCAACAATGGCGCGGCCAACGGCCACCCTTTGCTGCTGCCCGCCCGAAAGCTGCAACGGAAAATGCTTTGCCCTGTGGCTCATTTGCATTTGCTCCAGCACCTCCTCAACACGCATTTTCCTTTCGCGCGCTCTTTTTCCTAAATAAATAAGTGGCAATTCAATGTTTTCGAAAACCGTGAGCTCGTCAATGAGGTTAAAATTTTGAAACACAAAACCCACGTTTTCCTTGCGCATTACGGCTCGTTGTCGTTCTTTGGCAAACGAAACATCGTTTCCGAGAAAAAGATAAGTGCCTTTTGTGGCATTGTCGAGCAGTCCTAAAATATTGAGTAACGTTGATTTTCCACAACCCGAGGGCCCCATGATGGCTACAAATTCGCCTTTTTTTATTTCAAACGATACCGCATCTAAGGCAGTTGTTTCGACCTCATCCGTCCGAAATATTTTGGTCAATTGCTGCACTTTAATCATATCTATTTTATTTTTAACATGTTACATACTAAGTTAAATTGCTGAGTGCTACTGCTAACAGCGTCTTTCAATCTTTGATGCGAATTTTTTCTTTGTTTTCAAACCCTTCATAGGACGAAACGATTACTTTTTCCCCTTCTTCGAGTCCTTCTGTAACTTCAAAATAAAGGGTATTCTGGCGGTTGATTCGAATATTTCGTTTCACGGCAAAAGTTTCAGTGGGATCGAGAACAAAGATCCAATTTCCGCCGGTTTGCTGAAAAAAGCCTCCTCTTTTAATGGTCAAGGCATCAGCTTGGCTGCCAAACTTCAATCGCAGCTGCAAGGTTTGTCCCCGTTTGATGTGTGCAGGAAAATCATCCAAAAAGAGCAAATCTACTTGAAAAGTGCCCGCACTCACATTTGAATAAATCTTTTGAACATGAAGCAAATAGCTCGTGTTTTCAAAAAGATAGTTAGCCTCTTGACCAATATTCACACGCGAAATATAGCGTTCGTCAATATTGGCTCTCAGCTTAAAACCTTGGGCCACATCAATCTGACCTAGGTGCTCTCCCACATTGGCTGCTTGGCCCACCTCGATGTTGAACGACGAAAGTTGTCCTTCGGCAGGCGATTTCACGGTTAAGTTGCCTAGGCTTTGCTTTAAAAGATCGAGATTGTCATTCAGCCGTTCCATGCTTTGGTCAATCTGTTTGTTCCGGCCCAAGCCCGAAATAGAATCGAGTTTTTGAAGCTGTAAGGCGATCTCCAGTTGTTTGCGGCTGTATCTGTAATCTCGTTCGGTTTGCTCAAACTGCTGATCTGAGATCAGACTATCAGCATAAAGTTGGCATTGGCGCACGAAATCGAGTTCAATACTTTCGAGTTGATGTTGCACCTGAACTGTTTCGCGCTGGCGGGTATATTTGCTTTGTTCAAGTGCAATTTTTGTGTTCTGAAGGTTGTTGATCGCCTCAAAAATTCGCGTTTCTTGCTCCATATAACTCAGCTCGAGGTTGGTGTTCACCAATCTCAAAATAGGATCGCCTTTGCTTAGCTGGGTTCCATCTTCCACAAACACCTCTTGCACATTCCCTCCCATGATAGCATCAATATAAATGGTGGTTTGGGGCAAAACAACTCCGTCAATGGGAATAAATTCTTGAAAATTATTTTTGGAAACGGTAGCAATGCCTAATCTTTCGCGCGAAATGGTATAACTACTGCTTTTGACGCCCCACAAAAACAAGAAAAAAACTAAACCCACAAACGCCACAGCAAGAGACACTCCAATGATTTTGCGAACAGTCCAGAATGGTTTTTTAATTTTGCGATCCATGCCCATTTAAAAGTTTTTAACACATTTTAACCAAGACTGTGCCATTTATCGTAACCCATTACTGCACAAGTAGTTGGATAAAATGTTGGTATAGGCTGTAACTTTTAGTGTTCGTTAACGTCCAACTTGCTGTACAATTTTGAACAATATGTGTAATTTTAACCGTTTCTAACCGGTAAAACAAGTACGATGGAAAAGACCAAAGCCCGAATTTTAATCGTTGACGATGATGCAGACGTATTGCTTGCTGCACGTTTATTTTTACGACAACACATTGACATAGTGCATACTGAGAAAAACCCTGAGCAGCTTCCCGACTTGTTAAAATCGGAAAGCTACGACCTCATTTTGCTCGACATGAACTTTTCGCGCGATGCCACCAGCGGCCAAGAAGGCTTCCGTTGGATGAACAAAATACTTGAAATTGACCCCTCCGCGGCAGTGATTTTGATTACGGGTTACGGCGACATTGAGTTGGCAGTGCAGGGCATCAAGCAAGGAGCTACCAACTTTTTGCTGAAACCCTGGGAAAACAAAAAACTGTTGGCCACCATCAACGCTACCTTAGAGCTTCGCAAATCAAAAGTTGAACTTGAACAATTAAAAGGCAAGCAAAAGGTGATGATTGCCGACCAAGATGCGGCCTTCAGCAGCATTATCGGCAACAGTCCGGCCATGATGAAAGTGATGAACACCGTTGGAAAAGTGGCCCGAACCGATGCCAACGTCCTCATTTTGGGCGAAAACGGAACCGGTAAAGAAGTGATTGCCAGGGCTATACACAGAGCATCGCAACGTTCTTCGGATGTTTTTATCAGCGTGGATTTGGGTGCCATCACCGAAAGTTTGTTTGAAAGTGAACTTTTTGGCTACAAAAAAGGTGCTTTTACCGATGCCAAAGAAGACCGTGCCGGACGCTTTGAAGCCGCTACCAAAGGTTCCATTTTTTTAGATGAAATAGGAAACCTTTCGCAAAACCTACAATCTAAATTGCTTTCGGTGCTGCAAAGCAGAAACGTGGTTAGGTTAGGCTCCAACAAAGAAATCCCTATTGATGTGCGCCTCATTTGTGCCACCAATATGCCTTTGTACCAAATGGTGAACGAAGGAAAATTTCGTCAAGATTTGCTCTACCGCATCAACACTGTTGAAATAAAACTTCCTGCCCTTCGCGAGCGCACCGAGGATATTGAAGCTTTGGTAGATCATTTTTTGGATCAATATTGCCATAAATACAAACTGCCCAAAAAACGCATCAACGCCAGCACCCTCAAACGCATGATGATGCACACTTGGCCGGGAAATATCCGCGAACTGCAACACGCAGTGGAGCGTGCTGTGATCATGAGCGAGGGCACAATGCTCGAACCTCATGATTTTTTCTTAGCT
>JADYZK010000011.1 GCA_020853175.1 Bacteroidales bacterium | reverse complement strand
TCAAAGATTTTTACACTTCTTTTCATCAACAAATAAAAGACACCACCGAAAATGCCGGAAAGTTTTCGGGCGAACGAAAATTGGGAATTGATCCTGAAAGTGGTAAAAATGTCTTTGTGAAGGTGGGCCGTTTTGGCCCGATGATACAAATCGGCGATACCGAATCGGAAGATAAACCCCGCTTTGCCGGCCTGCGCAAAGACCAGGGAATGGAGGACATTACCCTTGAAGAAGCACTCAAACTGTTCGACTATCCCCGACTGGTAGGCACTTATGAAGAAAAAGAGGTAACTGTTGCCATTGGCCGCTTTGGCCCGTATGTGAAACATAACAGTGCTTTTTACAGTCTTCAAAAAACCGATGACCCCGCCGACATCAGCCTGGAGCGTGCCATCGAACTGATTACTTCAAAACGCGAGAAAGTAGCCCAAAGTTTGATCCAAGAGTTTGAAAAAGAACCTGATTTGAAAGTGTTGAATGGCCGTTATGGCCCCTATATCACCTACAAAAAGAAAAACTTTAAAATCCCAAAGGATACCGATGCCGCCACCCTCACGCTCGAAGACTGTTTAAAGATCGTCGAAAACCCGGATAACACGCCCAAAAAACGCTTTGTAAAAAGAAAAAGCTAACAACCTTTAGAGCGATTCACCACTTTTTCCCTCTCTCGAAACAAAAAACAGGACAGTATGGAAATTAAAATGTTTCTCGATCCGCTTGACCTCAATCTCATTCAGGCGGCGAGGGTGCGGCCGGGTCAGCAGCGTATGGGCGAAAAAATGCAGGTGTATTCCAACAAGGCCTACTTTCCCGATCTTGAAAAGGTAAAAGTGGCCATTTTGGGTGTGAGCGAAGAGCGATGCGCCGTGGATAACGAAGGCTGTAGCTTGGCACCCAACCATGTGCGATCGGCCTTTTACAACTTATTTCATCATTGGCCTGCCCTTCAAGTAGCCGATTTGGGCAACATCAGAGCAGGACACAGTGTGGACGATACGTATTTCGCCCTCAACCAAGTGATGGCGGCCTTGCTGCAGCAAAACATTATTCCGGTGGTCATCGGTGGAAGTCAAGACCTTACTTACGCCATGTATCAGGCCTACGAAAACCTCCGTCAGCTGGTCAATATTGTGGCCGTTGATGCCATTTTTGACCTTGGACAGGAAGAGGAAGAATTCAGTGCGCAATCCTACTTGAGCAAAATCATACTCCACAAACCCAACTATCTTTTTAACTATACCAACCTCGGCTATCAAACCTACTATGTGGATATAATGGCTGTTGACTTGATGAAAAATCTTTATTTCGATGTGTATCGCCTTGGTACTGTGAGGGCGCTTATGGAACAATCAGAGCCGGCTATGCGCAATGCCGACCTTTTGACCTTCGATATTTCTGCCGTTCGGGCTGCTGATGCTCCAGGTAATGCCAATGCCGGAGCCAACGGCTTCACCGGCGAAGAGGCCTGCCGTTTAATGCGTTATGCCGGTCTTAGCGATAAACTTTCGGCAGTTGGTTTTTTTGAGTTCAACCCTGTGCTCGACCGTCAAGGCATTACCGCCGAACTGATTGCCCAAATGCTGTGGTATTTTCTTGATGGTATTGCCAACAGAATGGGCGATGTGCCTGAAAAAAGCAACACCGATTTTGCCCGTTATACTGTTCGTATTGAAGGACATAGCGAAGATGTGATTTTCTTACGCAGCAAACTTACCGATCGTTGGTGGATTGACCTCAGCATGGGTGGAGGCCCTGGCAGAGAAAAATATGAAAAACACCAATATGTTCCCTGCACCAAAGAGGATTATGAGTTGGCACTTCAAGACGAAATCCCCGATCGCTGGTGGCAATTTTACCAAAAATTGATGTGATAGCCTTCAATTAATAAGGTGAGGATGACATCGTTTTAAAGCATTTCTCGAGCATAAAGGTCTCACATCCAATTGTTTTTGCGAAATATGCCAACTTTGTTGGTGAACCTTAGTCAGTTTATTTTTTCACCATTTTGAAGTTCAATAACGCTAAGCTTCTTACCTTTGTCTTGAAGAGAAAAGCAAACATCTCCGTTGAAACCCTCAAAACCCTCACAGTGCCATGACACAAGAAAACGACCTTATCAAAATTTACACCGGACGCGATGTACTGGTTAATATCCTTCAGGATGAGCTCGAAAGCGCAGGCATCGGCTCCATGATTAGAGATGATTTTTATGCCGGTGCCTTAGCCGGTTTTGGTGGAACGCCCGATGTAGTTGATTTGTTTGTGTTGTCTGAAAACGAAAAAGCAGCCCAACCTATCGTGGAAGCCTTTATCGCCAACAACCAGGATGAGTAAGACTTTTGAAGAGGTTACATAGCTTTTGAGCAAATAATAAATCTTTTTACTAACAAAGCGGATTTTGCTGTGGTAAGGCGCATTTTAGTCTTGTCAAACAATAAAAGCCAACGTCAACAGTTGTATTTTTGAAAATTATTCCGAAAGAAAAAGACATGAAAAATTTTTTGAATCCATTGGTAAAGTCAATTATTCTCTCCGCGATACTCTTCATTTTTTTCACCATTGGATTTCCACAAAAGGGGGCTACACAACTCCAAAACCCGCTCTATTTATCGCTCAGCGAAACCATCAAAATGGCTCAGGATCATTCGCCCGATGCCATGATTGCCAGTCACCGTTTCAAACGCAGTTATTGGGAATACCGCAGCTTTAAGGCAGGTTACCTCCCCAACATCAGCCTCGATGCTACCATTCCCAATTTTAACCGTACCATTGATGCCATTACACAGTCCGACGGAACCGAAATATACCGTGAGCGCACCGTTGCACGCTATGCTGCCAATGTGTCGTTGACCCAAAAAGTGGGCTTCACCGGAGGCGAAGTGTTTTTACAAAGCGGCCTCCAACGGCTCGATAACTTCTACACCGACACCTCTACCAGGCAGTTTCTTTCCAATCCCATCACCATTGGTTTCAGACAACCTCTTTTTGGCTTTAATGCCTATAAATGGGACAAACGCATTGAGCCTATGCGCTATGAGGAGGCCAAACGACAATATTTAGAAACCAACGAAACGGTAGCCTCCACGGCCATTAATCACTTTTTTAACCTGCTTATGGCCCAAGTTGAAAAAGATATTGCATTAAAAAACATGGCCAATTACGACACCTTGTACAACATTGCCAGAGGCCGTTTTGTGCTAGGAAAAATAGCCGAAAACGAATTGTTGCAGCTTGAGCTCAATCTGTTGCGTTCGCGTGCTTCCGTTGAAACTGCCGACCTCAATTACCGCAATATGTTATTTACTTTTAAATCGTATTTGCGCCTTAAAACCGTTGAAAACATTGAGTTGATTCCACCTGCACAAAGCAATTTTTATACTGTTGACGTGGAGGAGGCCCTGGGCGAGGCCCGCAGCAATACCTCAATGGGATTGAACTTCGACCGTCAAGTGCTTGAAGCCGAAAGCAACCTGAACATGGCCAAGATGCAAGGCCGATTTGATGCCGAAATCAATGCCAGCTATGGCTTAACCCAAACAGCGATTGATTTTAACCAAGCCTTTAACAAGCCTTTGGACGAAGAGCGTGTTTCGGTGGGCATTACCATTCCTATTTTAGATTGGGGGCAGGCAAAGGGGCGCATTAAAATGGCTGAATCAAACTTAGAATTGGTGCGCACTTCAGTGGAACAAGAACGGCTCGATTTTGAACAAAACATCTTCCTCAAAGTGATGCAGTTCAACATGCAAAAAAACCAACTCGCCATTGCCGCCAAAGCCGATACAGTAGCCCAAAAACGTTTCGACGTCACTCAAAAACGTTATATGATCGGAAAAGTGAACGACATCTTGGAACTGAACAATGCCCAAATTGACAACGACAATGCCCGAATGGGCTATTACAGCGCGCTTAAAACCTATTGGAGCAGCTACTTCGACATCCGCCGCCTCACCTTGTTCGACTTCACCGATAAAAGAAAAATAAGCATCAAAGCAGAAGATATTTTAAAATAAACACTTCAAAATCACCAAGGTGACAGCTTGCTCAGCGGTTTAAAAAATCTTAAAGCGACATGTCAACAAAAAAAACATCTATTTTTGCACAAAATCACTGAAATGGCTACGAAAAACACAAAAACACCCCTAACCGAACCCACTGATGAGCGTTTGTTTGCTTTCGACCGCGAAAATTACAAATGGGTACTCATTGGATTGGCTTTTATTGTTGTAGGCTTTCTGCTTATGGCTGGCGGCGGATCGGACAATCCCGATGTTTTTAGCGAAAGAATTTTTAGCTTTCAACGCTGGACCCTTGCCCCACTATTGGTTTTGACGGGCTATGTGATTGAGATCTACGCGATCATGAAAAAGCCTAAAAACTAGCATGACTATTTTAGAAGCCGTTATCATTGCCATTGTTGAAGGGTTAACGGAGTTTCTTCCGGTTTCTTCCACCGGACACATGATCATCACCCAAGAATTGTTGGGGATGGAAATCACCGAATTTGTGAAAGCATTTACTGTTAACATACAGTTTGGAGCTATTTTGGCGGTGGTGATCCTGTATCGGAAACGATTTTTCCAAAGTCTTGACTTTTATTACAAACTTTTTGTAGCCTTCATACCCGCAGCCATTATTGGTCTGCTTGCCAGCGATTTTATTGATAGTCTTTTGGAAAACGTTGTGGTTGTAGCTATTATGCTCGTGCTGGGTGGCATTGTGCTGGTCTTTGTTGACAAATGGTTCAAAAACCCTTCTGCCGACCAGAAAATTAGCTATCCCTCGGCTTTTAAAATTGGATTGTACCAATGTATCGCAATGATTCCTGGTGTTTCGCGTTCAGCAGCCTCCATTATCGGCGGAATGACGCAAAAACTCAACAGAAAAACAGCTGCTGAGTTCTCATTCTTTTTGGCCGTGCCCACCATGTTTGCCGCCGCAGGGTATAAATTACTCCAAAACTACCAAACCATCGAAAGCCATCATATCAGCATCTTGCTCGTTGGCAACGCGGTTGCATTTGTTGTGGCGTTAGTAGCCATCAAAACTTTTATCAGCATCCTCACCCGCTACG
>JADYZK010000010.1 GCA_020853175.1 Bacteroidales bacterium | reverse complement strand
GGACAGTTATTGGCGCAATAACGGGTGCCGATGCAACGGTTGTACGCCATTTGGTTGATTCCTTCATCGGAATGGGTTGTTGCAGCAACAGGACAAACATTCTCACAAGGAGCATTGTCGCAGTGCTGGCACATCACCGGTTGGCGAACCACTTCCGGGTCGTGCAGGTCACCCTTATAATATCTATCTATACGAATCCAGTGCATCTCGCGCGAAGCAATCACTTGCTCTTTGCCCACTACCGGAACGTTATTTTCTGACGAACAGGCCACCACACATGCATTACAGCCGGTGCAGGCATTCAAATCAATAGCCATTCCCCAGTGCATCCCGTCAAATTTGACTTCAGGATACATGGACTTGAGGTGTTTTTTAACTTCAATCCTTGCCTCATTGCCCGACTGCGGATCGTTCAAAAATTCTTCAAGGGTGGTTTCTCTGATCAGCTCTCTGCCTTCCATCGAATGATGCGATTGGGTGCGGGCCAAAGGAAAATTTCCGGCCTCAACAGCTAAGCTAACATTGGCAGTATAGTATGACTTGTTTTCGCCATTCAAAGCCAGCATTGGGAACATATTTACTCCCACTCCATTGGCAGGAACGCCGGTGTTTTGGCGACCATAACCCAAAGCAACGGCCACGGTTTTGTACTCCTGACCGGGCTGAACAATGACGGGTAATGTGGCTTGTCCATTGATTGAAATCAGTTGCTCGTCTTCAACACCCATCTCTTCGGCCAATCGCGGCGAAATCATTAGGTAGTTGTCCCAACAGGCTTTGGTAACAGGATCGGGCAACTCTTGCAACCATGGATTGTTGGCGTGTTTTCCTGAGCCTACACTCACATTGCTATACAACAAAAGATCAGTAGTGTCAGAAAGTGTAATTCCTGATAAGGCTCCCAGCACGGCGGAGGCTGCGGCATCGTTGTAGGAAACACTTTCAAGTTCTTTTTCAGCTGTTTCAAAAACACCATCGTGCAAGGATTGATTCCAAAAACTTGTAAAGGATGCCAAAGTATTGGCTTTAGAATAGATGTTCTTTTCCCAAGTATCGCTGACGAAAGCTCTGTATTCAGCATTGTTGTCAGCCCAGCGGAGCAAGCTTTCTTGCGCTGCACGGGTTTTAAAGATCGGACGAATGGCAGGTTGGGCCAAAGAATAAAATCCTGTCTTCACTTGGGCATCGTTCCATGCTTCAAGAAAATGATGGTCAGGGCAAACATATTGAGCGACAGCAGATGTTTCATCGGTCATCACCGAAAGAGCCACACTCAATTCCACTTTTTTCATGCCTTCAGCAAAATCAGCAGCTTGAGGAAGATCATATACAGGATTCACATCCATGAGCAACAAGGCACCCACGGCTCCGGCTTTCATGTCGGCGGTGAGCTGCGTCATGGCGTTGTCAATGCCTTGGCGGAGTTTCAAATGAACGTCGGTTTCTATGGTTGCGCCATAACTACCGAGTAAATTGTTGATGGCGTTCACGATCAACTGCTCCTCTTTATCATTGCTTCCACTGATGACCAAGGCTGAGCCTTTTTTGCCATTCAATTCCGACGCTAAACTTGCCACATCGTGCGAAACGGCAGCGAGGGAGATTGTGGTTTCACCGTTGAGCTTTTTGAGCTCGTTCAGCAAATGAGCCAACACCATTTTTTGTTGCGAAGGACGCAGCTGAACGCGATAATCAGCGTTGGTTCCTGTCATGGACATGACGCCTTCAAACTGAATATGGCGCGACATTTTTTTCTCACCGTTGGTGAGTTTTCTTTTCTGAATGTACTGTTTGGTATATTCAATAGGTGATAGCCATGAGCCCAAAAAGTCGGCATCGAAGCTCACGATCAAATCAGCTTTATCAAAACGATAGGATGGCACAAAGGCTTTTCCAAATGATTCTTGGTTGGCCATTAAGATGCCTGAGGCTGAAAGGGCATCGTACTGAATATGTTCCGTCGTTGGATATACTTGTTTGAAAGCTTGAATAGCTGCCAAAGTGGAAGGGCTGATGACCGAAGCCGACAGCAAAACGATCTTTTCTTGCTTGGCGGAAATGGCTTTCAGCTTGCCGCCAATTTCGCTGTCGGCTTGCTCCCAACTGAGTTCTTCATTGTTTTTTAAAGGACTTTTATGGCGTGCGTTGTCATAAAGATTCAGCACTGAGGCTTGTGCCCTTGCGTTGGTGCCACCTTTGGTGACCGAGGAGAGGCTGTTGCCTTCAATTTTTATCGGGCGACCATCGCGCACTTTCACCAAAACGCTGCAATAATCCACGCCATCAAAAAAGGTAGAGGCGTAATACGTGGCTTTGCCCGGTACAAGACCTTCGGGTTGAATAAGAAAAGGGATCGCCTTGCGCACGGGTTGCTCGCAGGAAGAAGCCACGGCAGCCGAAGCGATGGTAAAGCCAAAGGCTTTCAAAAAATTACGTCGCGAAGTGGGAGGCAAAGCTGCTGATTCACGTTGCAACTGCAAGATGAAGGATTTATCACCCGCTGATTGACTTTCAAGTGCTCTTGAAGTGTCAACCTTAAGCTCATCCAAGCTTTTAAAATATTTATTTTCCATTAAAAAGTTGTTCTTGGGTTGTTTAATAATGACATTTCATACAATCGGCTCCGCCTACCATATCAGCCGTCACCTTCTTTATTTCGCCGTTGCGGAATTGCTCATGAAGCTTTTCGTAGGTTTCAAAAAACTTATTGTCAGCAAACTGAACTTCAGTGGTGCGGTGGCAATTGAGACACCATCCCATACTCAAATCGTTCACTTGCATCACTTCGTGCATTGACTCTACTTCGCCGTGGCACTGCGCGCAATCGAGCTTTCCGGAGTTCACATGTTGGGCGTGACTAAAGAAAACGTGATCGGGAAGGTTATGTATTCTAATCCATTCAATTTGTTTGCCCGATTGCCATGCTTCAACCACTTTGGCAATTTGTTCGGTACCGGTCACCTTACCTTCTTTTACAACGTTGTGGCAATTCATGCACACGCCAACACCGGGAATGCCTGCACTTTTGCTGTAATCGGCTGCGGTGTGGCAGTATTTACAGTCAATTTGGTTTTGACCGGCATGTATTTTATGCGAAAACCACACCGGTTGCTCGGGCTGGTAATATTGTTGGCGTCCTAAACTTGCGGCTTCTTTGTACATGATTTCACCTATTATAGATAGGCCGACCAAAAGAAGCACATAATGAACGAATCGTGCTTTAACTACTTTGGTAACAAACAAGTCAATGAGCACCACCAACAACATGATAAGGGTGATGATGAAGGTGGTACCAAAATTTCGATTGGCATCACGCTCCAACTCCAAGAGTCGTTCATCGCGTGCTTCTTGTTCAGCGGCAATTTGAGCAGTGAGGGCTTGTTTCTCGTCAACGCCACCGGCCGGCTCGGCTGTGGCATATTGAGGATCAACCTTTCCGCCGCTTTTGATGTACAACAGCAAGTCCCTGATTTGGTCATCAGTTAGATCATGGGGCGGCATTGGAATTTTATTGTACTCCTCGAAGAGCTTCACAGCTACCGGATCGCCCGACTGTATGACCTCTTGCGAGTTGCGGATGAAACGAATGAGCCAGGCTTCGTCGTGACGGTCCTCCACCCCGGCGAGGTTAGGCCCAATGAGTTTTGGCCCATCAATATTATGACAAGCCTTGCATTGTTGAAAATTCTTTTCTGCTTCAGGGGTCTGAGCGTGGAGCGGCTTGAATAAGAAAGCCAACCCTACCAAAAGAAACAACGTAATTACACGCTTTATTTGGCGTGATGAATGTAAATTGGATATCATCATACGTGATGCTTGGTTATAAAAAAATGGTGTTCGATGCGATAAGGAAAATGTAAATCATTCATTATCTTCATTTTAGAATATCGTTTTGCTAAATTCTTGGTTTTCAAATTTAGGATTTTTTAACATACAAATATACAATTCAGTATGATAATACCACAATACCACAGCAAGAATGATCACTTTTTTGCAAAAAAAAACAGCCATGTCAGAAAACAAGGCTGTAATTCATTATGGTTCAATAATTTATACTTATGATAGAAAAGGCATTTTTTTTAGTTTACCAGCTTCCTCCGGCACCTCCGCCACCAAAGCTTCCGCCTCCAAAGCCACCAAAACCACCACCGCCACCGCCAAAACCGCCGGAACCTCCGCTAAAGTTGCCAAAGCTGCCCGATCCGCCTCGTCCGGCCATGCTGGCCAACCAGAGTGCGGTCCACAATGAGCCACCCGAGCCACTACCGATATTGGTGTGGTTGTTCTTTGAAGAGGACAATACCACGATAATAATGATGAGGATGATGATTCCCACAATGGCAGCTCCCCCACCGCCTTTGTCGTTGTATTGCTCGGCGGTGTATAATCCGCTGGCCAATC
>JADYZK010000009.1 GCA_020853175.1 Bacteroidales bacterium | reverse complement strand
CTCGATAAATTTACCAACGAAGAATTCACCAACGATTCCTACGATTTGGGATGGATTGGCGGAGCCATCGGCGTAAACAGCCAAAAACTTAAAGAAGGCGAAAGTTTGGGAACTTTCTACGGTCCCGTTTGGATTGGAGTGGATGAATTGGGAAAAGACCTCTTTAAAAATGCAAATCCTGTAGGACAAGTCAACCCCGAAGATTGGGAAGTCATCGGAAACGCTTTTCCCGATTTTACCCTCGGCTGGAGCAATATGTTCACCTACAACGATTGGGACTTGAGCCTCTCGTTGCGTGCCAGCATCGGCGGTGAAGTGTTGAATACTTACCGTTTGTATTACGAAAACTGGGGCGGTATCGGCTTGAACAACGTGGTGCTTTCACAATATGAAAACCCTGAATTTTCGGGCAACGCGCGCTATTCATCCAAATATGTTGAAGATGCCTCTTTCCTAAAACTTGATAACATCTCCTTGGGCTATAACTTGCCCATGACCTCAGAATACATTTCAAAGCTGCGGATGTTCTTCACGGCACAAGATGTGCTTACCCTCACCGGTTACAAAGGACTTGACCCCGAGGTGAACCTTGGTGGACTTACTCCCGGCATCGAATACCTCTCTTACTATCCCCGCACCACGCTCCTTACTTTTGGTTTGCAAGTTTCATTTTAGCACCGTCGAACTATGAAAAAGATACAATATTTAATCCTTTTGCCGGTCATCTTCTTTTCAATGATGATCGTTTCCTGCACCGATTTAAAAGAGGAAGTGTATTCCTCCATACCCCTTGATGACTTTTTTCGCACCGAGCAGGATGTGTTGATGAATGCCGGAAGGGCCTACACCAAACTGCAACCTTTTCCCGAAGAACAACGCTTGTGGTCGCTCATGCAAAACGCCTCCGACGAGATGGTGGTTCCCGGTCGTGATGACGGTCTGTGGTGGGAGCAAGGCCGCTGGGACGAGCTGCATACCCATCGTTTTTCGCCTAACAACAAAATTCTTCGGAGGTCGTGGGAATTTGTATTTGAAGGTATAAGTGCTTGCAATGAAGTGATTTATGAAACCGAATCAAGCCCCATTGTCTTTGAAGGCAAAGAACGCATCATGGCCGAAATCAAGGTTTTACGCGCCTTTTTCTACTATTGGGGAATTGACAACTGGGGAAATATTCCTTTCTCCATTGACTTCACCGACCGCGAGTTGCCCGAGCAAAAAAACCGTCAGTTTGTCTTCAACTTCATTGAAAAAGAAATTTTGGACAATATAGATAAGCTCGAGGGAACGCCCGGCCCCAACTATTACGGCAGGGTGACCAAAGGCATGGCTTATACCCTTTTGGCCAAGCTTTACCTGAATGCCGAAACGTGGGTTGGCGCCAATAAATACCAGCAAGCCGTGGATGCCTGCGATCAGGTGATGGCCTTGAACGCTTACACCATTGAGAGCGATTACTTTTTGAATTTTAAAGTACACAACGAAGGCTCGATGGAGAACATTTTTGTGATTCCAAACCACACTGTATATACCAAAGACCGCCTCTACTGGTACACCCTCACTTTGAATGACGCCAGCCGCGCCACCTTCAACTTCAAAGGCGAGATGTGGGATGGCTTTGTGCTCGAACCCCCATTTTTCAACAAATATGCTGAAAACGATTTGCGTCGCCATTCCTTCCTTTTCGGACAGCAGTACGACAAAGGCGGTAACCCCATTTATTTTATCGAAAACGGTGATACCGCTTGGTTTGAATACACCCCCACCATTGACAATTACAAAGCCCGCAAACGCTGGGAAGGTGCTCGTTGTGCCAAATATGAATACCAAGAAAACCTGGAGTATTATGTCAACGACATGGAAAACGACTTTGTGCTGTTCCGCTTTGCTGATGTGGTGTACACCAAATTTGAAGCCTTGTGGAGGCTCGGCAGGGCAGGTGAAATGATCAACGATCCGGAGTTGGTAAAAATCAGAACACGCGCCGGTTTGGAACCTTATACCCTATCAGATATTTCGGCAGAAGAACTTTTGGATGAGTTTGGACGCGAGTTTGCTTGGGAAGGTCGCCGCCGACAAGACCAAATCCGCTTTGGCGTGTGGGGAAATACTTGGTGGAACAAACCCACTTCTGGCGAAAATGAAAAACTGTTCCCTATCCCGCAAACAGCCTTAAGCGCCAACTCTAAACTCAAACAGAACAACGGATTCTAAAAAAGACATCATGCTTAATAAACCTCTCCTAAAAGCACTTTTCATTACCTTGTTGTTGGTGGCGGCTCTTGTAGCACGGCCACAAACGCAAACCATCTCAAAGGCAGAGCTGCACGATAAAATTGCTGCCTCATGGATCGGCCAAATGATTGGCAATATCTACGGTCTGCCGCACGAAAACAAATATGTCAATGCTCCCGGCGAAGAAAATTGGCCTTATGGCTACACCAAAAACCTGGATAAATTGGCCAAGTACGATGGTGCTTTTTCTGATGATGACACCGATGTGGAATATATGTATCTCTTGCAGATGGAAAAATGGGGGCCGGAGCCGACATATTCTCAGCTGCGCGATGCTTGGATGTACCATATCCGCGACAGGGTGTGGCTGGCCAACAGAGCGGCCCTTGGCCTGATGCACTTTGGTTATACGCCGCCTTTCACCGGAGCTAAATCATTGAACCCTCATTGGTATCAAATTGATCCTCAACTTATCAATGAAATCTGGGCAGTAACCGCTCCGGGCATGATTTCTTATGCCGCCGATAAATCAGAGTGGGCAGCGCGCATCACCAGCGACGATTGGGGCGTGGAACCTACCATCCATTATGGCGCAATGTATGCCGCAGCTTTCTTTGAAAAAGACATCAACAAACTCATCGCTATTGGCCTCGAAGCCCTTCCGGCAGACGGCCGATATGCACAAACTGTCAGGGACATGATTGCCATTCACGCCAGCCATCCCGACTGGAAAGACGCTTGGAAAGTGATGGCAAAACAATACTATATTGACGAGCCCGACATGACCAAAACCATTTGGAACGCCAACCTCAACGGCGCTTGTGCCATTTTGGCCATGCTGTATGGCGAAGGTGATTTCCAACGCACCCTCGACCTCTCATGCGCCATGGGCTTTGATGCCGACAACCAAGCTGCCACCGTGGCCGGACTAATGGGCATCATCAACGGGATGGAAGGGCTTCCAAAGGACCTGTATCTTCCCATCGAAGGCTGGACAATGCCTTTCAATGACAAGTACATCAACATTACACGTTATGATTTGCCTGACACCAAAATCAGCACCATCATTGACCGGACCTATGAAATGGCCGAAAAATTGATTCTCGCCAAAGGCGGTAGCATCAGCGGCAACACCGGAAATGAAGTTCTTACAATTAACACTTCAGCTACTTATCAAGCTCCGATGGAGTTTTATATCGGCCCTGCTCCCGTTCTTGAAACAGGAAAAGCTGTTGATTTTACCTTTTATACCCCAGCCAACAGCATCTACAATTGGACGTTGAGTAGCGGAAGCCTTCCTCCCGGATTGACCTTCGATAAAGGCAAACTGAGCGGAACCCCACTCAAAGCCGGACGTTTTGCTGTAACATTGAAAATGGACGATGGAAAACAGTCCATCACCCGCGACTTTGATTTGCTGGTAAGAGCCGAAAATTTTGCCCTCAAAGCTGATACCATTTATGCCAACATCAGAAAACTAAATGAAAAAGTGCTGGATTCCTGTTGGTACACCTTTGGTAAGTCGTTATACGCCAACAATGTTGATGTTATAAATGATGGAAAAATTGATGGTCCCGGCACAGTGTTTTATAGCTTGGCGGCCAAATCGAAAACCCCCAAAGTGGACTATTACGGCTACGGTTGGAACGAAGCTAAAAACATCAGTTTGATTGTTTTCAACACTGGCGGAATGGAAGAGTTTGGCGGTTGGTTCAGCTCACTTAATGTGCAGTACCTCAACGCCGATGGCAGATGGGTATCAGCCCAAAAAACCAAAATTTCACCTCAGCTTCCGGCATCGGAGGCGGTGTTTATTCAGCCTCACAACGCGGAGTATGTCATCACTTTTGAACCTGTTGAAACCAAAGGTATTCGCATCATTGGCGACGCGGCCTTGCAGGATCACTGGAACAAATACACCAAAAATGTATCTTGTTTTACCTCCATTACCGAACTCAGTATTTACCCATGAAACCTATACCCATGCAACAAAAAATGAGACAAAACATCTTAAATGCAAGTTTATTTATCCTCGCGATCTCCCTCTTTTCATGTTCGCCCAAAGAGGTGAAAACCAACGACGCGCCTTTAAAAATCACCCACGAAGCCTTACAAAATAAAATAAAAGGGGGCTGGGCCGGTCAAACCATCGG
Source organism: Bacteroidales bacterium (assembly GCA_020853175.1). Classification (GTDB taxonomy): domain Bacteria; phylum Bacteroidota; class Bacteroidia; order Bacteroidales; family F082; genus JALNZU01. The sequence continues at coordinate 714 of JADYZK010000009.1, read as the reverse complement.
TGTGGTGTATGGCGCTCCGGTGGAGTTCAAATACCAAGGTTCCATCATCAACAGCCACCAGGTCATTCCTTGGGACGATCATTATGTGAAATATTGGTGGGACAAAAAACCGGGTCTTTTTGATGATATTTACACCGATCTCAATTTCGTAAACGTGTTTGAGAAATATGGTTTAGATGTGAGCACCGACACCTTGGCGCACTATTGGGCCAATACTGCCTATCATCTGGCGCACGCCAATCAAGCCTCGCGCTACAATATTTTACGTGGCATTATGCCTCCCGAATCAGGGCATTGGAAAAACAATCCCCATGCCGATGATTTGGACTTTCAAATCGAATCTGACTTTATCGGCCTTATGGCGCCTGGAATGGTGAACACCGCCACCGAAATTGCCGATCGTGTGGGTCATATCATGAACAGCGGCGATGGTTGGTACGGCGGAGTGTATGTGTCTGCCTTGTATTCACTTGCTTTTACGCACGCCACTCCTCAAGACATTGTTACCAATGCCTTGAAAAGCATTCCCGAAGGCACACAGTTTCACAGCTGCATCAACGATGTGGTCAACTGGCACCGCCAATATCCTAACGATTGGAAAGCCACCTGGTTTGAACTGGAAAAGAAATGGAACAAAGATGTCGGTTGTCCAAAAGGAGTCTATCTCTCCTTTAATATTGACGCCAAAATTAACTCGGCTTATGTCACCATCGG
>JADYZK010000008.1 GCA_020853175.1 Bacteroidales bacterium | reverse complement strand
GAGGCCGGCAAGAGCAGCCGTTTCTTTTTCGGCTATGCGCCCACCGAAATTGTTTCGCCCCCCAACCCACAACCTGACTTTGAAAACTATTGGGAAAGGGCCAAAAATGAACTTGCTGCCGTTGATCCGCAGTATCATTTACAAAAAATTGATTCGTTAAGTACCAGTCGGAGAACCGTTTACCTGCTCGAGATGCGCTCTTTAGGCAACGTGCTTATCAGGGCTTGGTATTCGGTTCCGACCAAGGCCGGTGTTTATCCGGCGGTGCTGAGCCTTCAGGGGTATAGCACTTTTATGATTCCCGAAATTGCTGATTTTGGAGACGACATCATCGGTTTGGCCCTTAACATTAGGGGACACGGCAACTCCAAAACTGACCTTGACCCGGGTTTTCCGGGCTATTTGCAGCATCAGCTTGCCGACAAAGAGCAGTACATCTTTCGCGGCGCCTATATGGATTGCGCGCGGGCCATTGATTTTTTATTTTCGCGCGATGAGGTGGACAAAAAACGCGTGGGCGTTGAAGGCGGAAGTCAGGGTGGCGCATTGACCTTTGCCACCGCGGCCTTAAACAACGACAGGATTGCAGTGGGTGTGGCACAGTTTCCGTTTTTGTCCGATTTTGAAGACTATTTCAAAGTCGCCCCCTGGCCTGCCAACGAGTTCGCCGAATGGGTTGAAAAAGATGAAAACAGAAGTTGGGAAGAGGTTTTTTACACCTTGAGTTATGTTGACATCAAAAACCTGGCTCCGCTGATCAAAGCCCCGCTGCTGATGGGAGTTGGCTTAGAGGACGATGTGTGTCCGCCCCACATCAACTTCGCGGCTTATAACCAAGTTTCGGCACCCAAAGCATATATTGCTTATCCGACATCGGGACACAGCTTACCGGAATCCTTCCATGAAAAGAAAATGGCGTTTTTGCGGAAACATTTTGGGTTGTAGAAAGTCATCCCACAAAACGTTATCCACACCAAGAATCCCTATGCCTTCGGTTTGAGGTTCACCAGAAGCGATAGTTCATCTAATTGTTGCGCGGCAATGGGCGAAGGCGAATCAATCATCATATCGCGGCCCGAATTGTTTTTCGGGAAAGCGATAAAGTCGCGGATGGAATCAAAGCCGGCTATCAAGGCCGTGAGCCTGTCAAACCCCAAGGCGATGCCTCCGTGCGGTGGAGCACCATATTCAAAGGCATTCATTAGGAAACCAAACTGGTTTTGGGCTTCCTCGTCTGAAAATCCCAGCAGGCTAAACATCTTTTTCTGCAAATCACGGTCGTGGATACGGATGGAACCGCCACCCACTTCAACCCCGTTGATGACCATATCGTAAGCGTTGGCACGCACCTGACCCGGATCAGTAGCCAACAAAGCAATGTCTTCGGGCTTGGGCGATGTGAAAGGATGGTGCATGGCATAAAAGCGTTGGGTGCTTTCGTCCCACTCCAAGAGTGGAAAATCGGTTACCCATAAAGGTTTAAAAACCTGTGGATTGCGCAATCCCAATCGGTTGCCCATCTCCAAACGCAACTCACCGAGTTGTTTGCGGGTGCTATCGGTATTGCCCGAAAGGATCAACAACAAATCGCCGGCCTTTCCGTCGAGACGTTCGCCCCATTGTTTGAGGTCGTCTTCGCTAAAGAATTTATCCACCGACGACTTGAAACTGCCGTCGGTATTGCATTTCACATACACCAGACCTTTTGCGCCAATCTGTGGTTTTTTTACAAAATCGGTCAATTCATCCAACTGCTTGCGGGTGTATTCCGAACATCCTTTGGCGTTGATGCCTACCACCAATTCGGCACTGTCGAACACGCTAAAACCCTTGTTTTGGGCCAGATCGTTCAACTCAACGAAAGCCATATCAAAGCGGAGGTCGGGTTTGTCGGAACCATATTTTTTCATGGCAATGGCGTAGTCCATCCGTTCAAACGGCCCCACCTCGATGCCTTTTACCTTGCTGAAAAGAAAACGAGCCATCCCTTCAAAGGTGTTCAGCACCTCCTCTTGACCTACAAAGGCCATTTCGCAGTCAATTTGGGTAAACTCAGGCTGCCGATCGGCCCGGAGGTCTTCATCGCGAAAACAGCGCACGATTTGGAAATAGCGGTCGTATCCGGCCACCATCAAAATCTGTTTAAAAGTTTGTGGCGACTGTGGCAGGGCATAAAACTCACCCGGGTTCATGCGCGAAGGCACCACGAAATCGCGTGCTCCTTCGGGCGTTGACTTGATGAGATAAGGTGTTTCGATTTCAAAAAAGCCTTGACTGTCGAGGTAGTTGCGGGTTTCCATAGCCAACCGGTGGCGCAGGGCCAGGTTTTGTTTGAGTGGGTTGCGCCGCAGATCGAGGTAGCGGTATTTCATGCGCAGCTCATCACCGCCATCGGTTTTGTCTTCGATGGTAAAAGGCGGCAGCTTAGAGGCATTGAGCAGCTCGATGTTGTCCAACATCACTTCGATATCGCCGGTGGGTATCTGCGCGTTTTTCGAGGAGCGTTCGGCTACCTTTCCGGTGACTTTGATCACATATTCACGTCCTAACTTACGGGCTTCTTCAAGCAGATGCGGTGACGAAACGCCTTCTTCGAGCATGAGTTGGGTGATGCCGTAACGGTCGCGAAGGTCAATCCAAAGGAGGGAGCCTTTGTCGCGCACCCGCTGAACCCAGCCACTGAGGACAATTTGCTTTCCGGTATCGGACAGGCGTAACTCGCCGCAAGTATGTGTTCTGAACATGATGTTTGATGAGTTAAGTTTCAAGGCGCAAAAGTAAGAAATTCTCCTTCGCCAGCACACGACAGGTTAAGGGCGTGGGTAACAGCAAGAATTTCATAGGGTCATTGATTAACTTGTTTAAAATGCTGTGTTATTGGGGTGTTCTTAAACATGCTAAAACTGCGTTCTTCAATGGGAATAAAAATCATGCGAAGCAGCGTTTTTGGGAGGTAAATTACCTGCTGTTCATTGTGAATGTAAGGCTATCGAAAAGCTCTTCATCTTCCATTTCGTATGTTTTAGCTTCATGTACTTTTAAGGAAGCTCTAAAAGCAATTAACCTTACTGATGCTATTTGCTTGAACTACTGTAAGCTATACTTATAGGGAAGTTTCCTTTTCAAGCACCAAAACACATGGATTAAGGTTCTATTGCATTTTGATAATCCTCCTCCGTAAATGTATAGGTGTATGAATTCCGGTTACTACTTTTTTTTACAAATAAATAGTTATTAAAATCCAAAATACTAAAGGGTGAGACAGAACTCGGAACAAAATGAGATATTCTTTCATTTCCAAATATCACAGTAACAGAATCACACAAAGCAATAATACCGGTTTTGCTTCCTGACATAAGCTCCGTTTCCTGCGATAATTCATCATTAACATGAATAGTATAGGTATTTACCGTAAATTCAGCATCTAATTTATTATATACGTTAATTGATAGATCGTAACTAGAGTTATTCATGTAATAAAACTCCTCATATTGGTTTTTGTCAATGGTCTTTTTACAAGATATAAGACCAATAAGTATTCCAATAATTAAAACTGCTTTCCAAATTGTTTTCTGTTGCATTGTTGTATAGGTTTTTAATATTCGTTTTCCATGCGTTCCATGTGAGTTGTCCAGGTAAGGCATCTTCTATTTGCCTGATTGGTAAAAACCTTGTTGCCACACGACAAAACGCGCGGCAACAGGGTAAAATGTTTATCCACAATCCACAGATTCATTGTAGTCATCCACTGTGATGGTGTAATACAAAGTGAATTTGCTTTTATTTTCTAAATCAGGGGTGTAATTGTCGTATTCCCTATAATCAAAGATTTTGTCCCCAAGAGAACCACTGCCACTTTTTCTTGAATAGCTTAAACAACGGTTGTTGCTGGATCGAACAACGACAGAATCTCCATATTTCATTGTAGGTTCATAAAACAAAAACGGAACAGGTCCTTCATCCCTGGTAGTGCCTGTTTCAACCTCTTTATTAGGTGAAATGGAAAAACTCTTGAATTTTACCCCATTATCATATACCTCTAAAACAAGGTCATAAGCTGTTCCGTTTTTGTAAACATAGGTTATTGTTT
>JADYZK010000007.1 GCA_020853175.1 Bacteroidales bacterium | reverse complement strand
GGCCTAATTCAGTATTTCAAATAAAAAAGGCGTGTCAAAAATACGCGCCTTTTTTATTATTGGCAAATTTATTGGCAAAATATTGTAACTATTTTATATTGAAATTGTTAAATGGCAATAAAACAGCGCCATAGCAGATAAAAACAAATATTTCCCTCCTTTTTTCTACCGCAACAACCCAAAAAAGCACTCCAAAATCTTTATTTTCTTCTTCAAAAAAGGGTCAAAAGCACTTCTACTATTTTTTTTTTCACTTGTGCTTTTAAAATTTTCACTTGTGCTTTTAAAATTTTCACTTGTGCTTTTTTTCGACTTCACTTTTGCGCTTTTTTTCTTCAAAAAAGTGAAATTTCAACTTTAATATATCATAATAGACCGTATTTTAAGTTGTTTTTTGCTTATTATAGCGTAAAAAACAGCAGAAATAAAGAAGGATTTCTAACATATTTTCCTGCTTTAATTAACAAATAATAACCCTTATTGGCTGAAAAAGCATGTTTTTCGGAGTAAAAGTACGCTCAACTTGAAGGCTCAGCGCACCCGCTCCACCTTGGTAATAAAGTAGCGCGTATCGCCCCGCCAAGGGAAAATCGAATAGCGTTTGATGAAATGAAGGTTCACCCTTTCGCCACTTAATGAAACTTTTTGCAGGTCTTCAATCACGGCATCGGCACTGCTTTCAACTGAAAAATCGAAGGTGCTGGCTACTGCACTCGTGTTTTTCATTGCTCCAAAGGTTTCTAAATCAATCTTTCCTTCATGGGTTTTGAAAATCACCCCTTTTTCGGCAATGCGCAACACCTTGCCGGCCATCACGCCACGCTCGTATATACCCCAGTAATAAAAAGAAAATACTGCAATTAGCACGATAACCCGTGCCACTAAAGTGATTTTAACCCCTTTTCTTATGCCTCTTTTGGTCTTTTGCATAAATGTTTGTTGCTCTTCCATTTTCAAGTGTTTGTCAGTGAATTGATTCTATTTCTCTCGCAAATATACGTTCATTTGAAGCAATTTGCGATTAGTTTCAAATTTTTATTCTTTCTCTACACAAGTCTTCATTTCAACTATTGAAGTAATTTGAAATCATTTTTGTCCACTCTTGATAGGTATTGAATGTTTATCTTTGTCAGGATTAAAACGTAATATTTATTTTATAAGTTACTATGGATGTGCCAATTAACGAATGTGATCAACGTTTTGCAGTGATAGATATCGAGACCACCGGCCTGAGCGCGGGAAAAGAAAAGATCACCGAAATAGCTATCTTGTTGCACGATGGAAGGCATATTCTAAACGAGTTTAGCAGCCTGATCAATCCTGAAAGAAAAATCTCCTATCATATAACCCAACTCACCGGCATCAACGATCAAATGGTTTCGGGAGCACCCAAATTTTATGAGTTGGCCCGCCAAATTGTGGAACTGACAGCAGACACAACGATTGTCGGTCACAATGTTCATTTCGATTACAGTTTTTTGAAAGCAGAGTTTTTAAGCCTTGGCTTTGAATTTCAACGCAAAACCCTCGATACCGTTAGGCTGAGCCGTAAATTAATTCCCGGACAACCAAGCTATAGTTTGGGAAAACTGTGCAATGCCTTGCAAATTAAAAACAATGCCCGCCACCGCGCGCTGGGCGATGCCACTGCAACAGCTCAACTCTTTGCTTTGCTGTTTAGTCTTGATCCCCATATTGACACCCTCCCAACCAAAGGACTCTCGGCCCTTCTAAACCGATCCATTGTGGAAAAACTTCCTGAAAAAAATGGCGTTTATTACCTCTTTAATGCCGAAAAGAAACTCATTTACATTGGCAAAGCCAACAACATTAAAGCCCGTGTGATGCAGCACCTCAACAACAATTCCACCCGAAAAGCTGTAGAAATGAAACAAAACATTGCTGATGTTGACTTCATCCACTGCGGCAATGAGCTGATAGCATTGTTGTTAGAATCGGATGAAATAAAAAAACATATCCCTGTTTTCAACAGCAAGCAACGTCGGTCGGTTTTTAACTATGGCCTATACCATTATGTTGATGATGAGGGCTTTATCCGTCTTAAAATCCACAAGGTGCTGGATGAGCTGGTTCCCGATTATGCTTATAGCTCATCATTAGAAGCCAAGGAGCATTTGTTTTTTCTCACCGAGCAGTTCAATTTGTGTCAGCGCTTGAATGGGCTCTATCCAGGCAATGGCGGCTGTTTTCATTCCCAAATCGGGCAATGTAAAGGTGCTTGTTGCGGACAGGAATTGCCTGAGGACTACAATCTTAGAGTGGAAGAGGCCCTTGAACGTTACCACTTTGAACATGAAAATTTTTACATTTTCGATCGCGGGCGCTCCGACGATGAATTGTCGGTAATCAAAGTTGAAAAAGGAGTTTATCGAGGCTTTGGATATATGCCCGCCAGCGAAGCAGAGCACCTCCATGAAGTAGATGATTATATACAAAATTATCCCGACAATCGGGAAGTGAGGCAAATCATCAGAACCTACCTTAAAAAACATAAGGTATTGAAGCTGTTGCCTTTCTAAAGTCTATTTAACGTTTATTGTTCGCTTTTGGCATTGGTTTTCAACACCAGCAAGGTCACATTTTCAACGTGATGGGTTTGCGGAAACATATCCACCGGCTGCACTGCGCTCACATCGTAATGTTCTGAAAGCAAAGCAATGTCACGTGCTTGTGTGGCAGGGTTGCAGCTCACATAAACAATTTTGGCAGCTTTAATTTTTATCAGTTGCTCTACTACGGCAGGGTGCATTCCAGCACGCGGAGGATCGGTGATGATCACATCCGGAATTCCTTTTTCCAGCAGCAGTGCATCATTCAGCACCTTGGCCATATCGCCTGCTATAAACTCAACATTGTCAATTCCATTCAATTCAGCATTGGTTTTGGCATCTTTTACGGCTTCCTCCACATATTCAATTCCCAAAACCGATGCTACCGATCGGGCCACGTACAAGGCAATGGTTCCGGTTCCTGAATAAAGATCAAAAACCCTTTCGTAACCTTTGAAATCGGCCAAATCAAAAGCGGTTTTGTACAACACTTCTGCTTGCAGGGTGTTGGTTTGGTAAAAAGAAATGGGACCTACACGAAATTTCAAATCAGGAAAATCACCTGCAGGAGATTTCATGCTTTTGTTCAAGAATGGATTTCCTTTAAAAAGCTCCACTTTCAAATCACTGATTTGGTCGTTCTTTTTGGGATTGATCACATACATCAATGAATCAATGGACGGGAACGTTTCAGCGATATAAGGCAAAAGCTGATCCATGATGAGGCTGTTGTTTTCGGAAACAACAAGAATCACCATCAATTGATTGCTACCATCGGTGCGGATGATGAGATTGCGCAACAAGCCACTGTGGGCCCTTACATCATAAAAACTGATGTCGTTTTGGAGCGCGAAATCCCTAATGGCGAGGCGAATTTGATTTGAGGGCTCTTGTTGCAGATAACAATGGTCGAGGTCGAGAATGCGATCGAACATCCCCGGCAGATGAAAGCCAACGCCATTCATGTTGTCGGGCAACTCAGCGCCTTCAACAGGCTTTTCGGTGAGCCAGCGTCGGTTTGAAAAGGTGTATTCCAGCTTGTT
>JADYZK010000006.1 GCA_020853175.1 Bacteroidales bacterium | reverse complement strand
GCATATCGTCATTTAAGCTGGTACGGCGCTGCCCAACCAAATCTAATGTTGACCTCAGGTAAAATTGTCCATAGCCCACAAAAAGATTCACATTGCCGTGATGTTTAGGAATATAAATAAGTTGCCGACCTGAATAATTGTCCACGCGAGCCACCGGACTCTCGTCTGTTGTTTTGGTAAAGGAATAAAATGTTTGAAGCCTAAAATTCCAATCTCCACTTTTCATTTCCTGTTGAAGTTGTACCTCTAAACCCCGTGCAAAAACCCTGGCAATATTTTCCGGAATCCAATATCTGTAGGCCGTTGGATGCCATTGAATCCATTGCTGGATATCAGAAGCAAAGCCGGCAACTTTCAGAAGGGAGTGAAAATCTGCTGCATCGAAATTCCACGAAACAGCCAAATTTCCACTGAGAGCCTGCTCCGGAACCAATAAGTCATTCCCGCCGGGATACCAATAAAGATCGTTCATAGTTGGAAATCTCAACACTTTTCCGGCAGAAAAACTCATGGCCACTTTTTGTTTCCATTTCGGTTGATAAAAAATTTCCACAAACGGATTGAGGCCGCCCTTAGATTGAAACATAAGATCATAGCGAAGGTTCAAATTCACATGCACGTCCTTGCTAAAATCAAACAGCGCACCGGCACTCATTCCCAAACGTTGACGTTGGCGTGCTGAGGTATAATTCACGGTTTTTACCCACTCACCTTCGTGCTGCACCGAAGCATTAAAATGCACTGATCCAAACCTTTGTTTCAATTTAACAGCATTCATCAAAGCATTGGATCGGTTGCGTGAGTCAATCGAAGAAACCACCGGATAGGGTTCAAAAGAAGAAGTAGTTTTGAGAAAATAGTGTTGGTTTTCAACAAAAAACGAGCTGCTGGCTTCAAAACTTCCATCTTCCCAGTAGTTTTTGTAGGTCAAAACATTACGACTAAAAACATCATTTTGTCGCTCCTGCGGATCGCCACCACGATCGAGATTGGTCATAATGGGCGGCAAATTGTGGTTGTTCCATTGGTTCCAACTGGCAAAGCTCAAAAGACTTTTCTCACGAAATTGAAAATGGATTTCTTGCAAAAAACCATGATCGAGATAATCTGCATCCTCCTGCTCTGTTCTTTCTTGTGGCCAAGAGGCGGTGTTGATATAGCTGAAATTGTTGCGGCTCGATTTGCGAAAAACACGTGAGCGAGATGCGATTTTTCCGTTGCTGTAAGCAAAACCCAGAAAAGTACCGAAACTACCAAAACTACCAATGGATTGCGTAGCTTCTGCCGAAAACCCGGTTGAAAAACGCGGCACATTGTCAACCATGATGACTCCGCCAACACCCGACGGACGGTTGTTTCCGGCATTACCAACAGCAAGGCTCACCTGGTCCATAAGAAAAACAGGAATCACCGAAAAATCTACTTGACCCAACTGAGGTCCATTGATGGGAAATCCATTCCAAAGCACCAAAGTATGGTTGGCCGTTGTTCCCCTGAAGGAAGCCGTTGACAAGGCTCCCGGCCCATTGCTTTTGATGAAAACAGTGCTATTTTGTTGCACCAATTCAGAAAGACTGTAGGTTTGAAACGATCGCATTGAAACACTGTCCATCCGGTTGAGACGCAACACTGCTGCTGCATTCCAGGCAGTGGCCTTCACCTCCACTTGCTGGAGATTTACTGTATCAGGAATCGCGGCCTTGAGCATGAAAGGCACGAAAACCATCAGCAGCAAAAAGAAATATTTTGCGCTGCTTTTGATCACATTTTTATGAGTTTAAAATGTTGTATCCTCTGCTTTCCAAAAATTGACAATTGGTAAATCCCTGAAGGTAAATAATTTAATTCAAAGGTTGTTGATGATAACAACAGGTTTTTTCTCATGACAGCAATACCCTCTTGATTTAAAATCAACACTGATGAGGAATGAATTTCACTTTCAGGAAGGTGGATATGAAATGCGTTTTGAAAAGGATTTGGATAGACAAGTACTTTACTGCCATCGTTTTCATCAACACCTAACTCTCCGCGGTGAATAACTCCAATGGCATCGAGATCGAAGCCTGAAGAAGGGAAAGGCGTGGGCCAGGGGTCGTTGATTAAACTTCCTGAGGCATCAGTTGATCCCAATTCCTGCTGAATGCTTCCTACAACGTCCACCACACGAACAGCCACAATGTGTTCTTTGTTTATGTTTTCATCTGCGATGCGACTGATGTCGAAAGGGGTACCATAAAAGCCGCGGTATTTTCCGGCAAGCAGATCAATGTGTCGGGCATCTATCGTTCCAAAAGAACTGACCTGCACATCATCAGGAGTTAAAGAAACCGATGGGAAACGCGCGAAATAACTGCCATCGCTACTCACTTCGACATGGGCAAGCTCGAGAAAATCATCGGAAAAACTATTTTCAAAAACAGCAAAATCGGGCCCATCGCCATCGCGCAGCGGCTGATCAAAAAAATAAGTTGCACTTCCGCCATCGCCGAGGCTCACAGGCAATAAATCGGCTTCGCCCAAAGCAAACGCATCGTCACCAAAAGAAACCCAACCCAAATCAGGTTCACCTATTTTTACCCAACCACGGTTAATCACTACGGATTGACCCCACGAGATGAAAATTGAACTGTCTGCATAAATCGCATCCGTGCCGGGCTCTCCTGCAGGTGGGGCAAATTGCGCCAAACCTTGTCCGTTGAACACGAAAAGGAACAAAATTGCCACCGAAAAGAAGGAAATAGTTTTCATAATCCCTTGATCTAAAGCTTAATCACCTTTGCTTGGGCCAACACTTTACCGTTGCCTGCCACCACTCGCAAAAGGTAAAGTCCTGAGGCAAATTCGCTTAGGTTTAGGTGTTGGTTTGGTGTGCCGTTCAGTTGCTGGTTTAGAACCGAAAGTCCATTACTGCATACCATTTCCAGACGAGCGGCCTCCATGTCGGCAGGCAATCGCAGATTCAAAATGTCGTTCACAGGATTGGGAGATAACGAAAGAGGTTGTAAAACATCTTTTTTTATTCCGGTGTAATAGCCGTAATCCAAAGCCAAAGCCTCTGTTGAAATGCCGGCATCAAAAGTTCCGGTGGCGTTGCCATTCAAATCATAAATAAAACCTGCGCCCATAGAAAAATAATCCGTTGTTGCAGCATAAAGCCTTTCGCCCATTGCATCTAAAACAACGTCGCTAAAATTAATGTAGGAGGCTGAGCCGGGATCGGGAACAAGCACAGGGTTTTCAACCTCAAAGCTTGACAAGTTAATGCTTCCCACGGCATTGTTAAGCAGAACGTAAAGCAAATCATTGAAAATTCCAATGCCTTTTCCCACATTGTGCGCCAGCGGATACTGTTGCAGGGTTTTATCCATCGGGTTAAAAAGCATGATCATTCCGTTGGTACTTCCCCAGGCCGAGCGCTGAACCGTAAGCACTTTGTTTTGATAGAAAAACAAATCATGAATGCCAACGCCTTGGCTGGAAAAATCTACTTCTTCAACAAAAGCACCATCGGCGGCATTGAGAATAGCCAACTTGCCCTCGGTGCTGGTCCAGTCACCCGGAACAGCTACATACACCCGATCTTCAACCCTCAACATTCCGGCTGTTTCGCCCGAAATTTGGGTGACTACTGATTGCAATTCTAAAGTGTGTTTGTTGAAAATCTTAACATAATTAGATGTTTCCGGATACTGAATTGAAACAAACAACAGATCGTTGACTACCAGCAAATACCGCACACCCGAGACAGCAGTTGACGCTTTCTTTTCAAAGGTCGTAGCATCGAACAAAACGATGGAATCAGTCGCTGAAACATAAATTGTTGCACTGTCAACCAAAACATCCTGAATGGCTTGCGTTTTTATCTCTCCAATAAAAGTGGTGGATTGAGTGGTTGGAGCATAAGCCGACACACTGACAAAATCATTGGGGTTTGAAAAAGCCCCGCCTGAACCAACGATTAATCGGTTCAAAGTTCTTTGTGAAAAACCTTCAGTTGCAAAGACAAGCAACACAAAGAAAAAAACAATTTTAAAACGATGTAAAAAGAACATAAAAAAAGGTTTTAAGGTTAAAATTCAATGCGTTTCACCTCAAAACTCCAGGAAAATTGTCGAAATTTTTTACGATCCGACAAGCTTTTATCCCGAAAGCTTTGTACAAAAATGATATGGCAGGTCTTCTGACTTACTCACCTTCCGAAGCCTTCCCATGTCGTTATACAGACAAAGTGGCGTTGATTTTCGGAGGTCTTACGCGGAGTTTACAGCAGCGGGTACTGTTCGGGATTTTCACCCGATTCCCTTTTCAGCCCATAAAACTGGGCACCAAAATCATGGCAAAGATACTAATAATGGCCAATGAAGCGTTTAGCAGATTATCTTTTATTAACAAGTAGATGTTCATGAAAGATTTCGCCCACAACATAAGTATTGCTAATTTTGCACCATATTTTTAACGACTCACACTCAATGAAACTAAAAAAAATACACATTCTCTTTTCTTTTTTGGTTGCCTCTTTTGGATTGACCCCTCTTTTGTCGCAAAACGCTTATGATATTGACATCAAAATGGGCCAAAACACCGACACTACATTTTTTTTAGCCAACTATTTTACTGATAAATTTTACATCACCGACACCAGTACACAGTATGTGGGGCAGGCTGTTTTTGCCGGTAAGGAACCTCTAAAGGAGGGAATTTATATGTTGGCCAACAAAAAAAAGGAAAAGGTTTTTGAGTTCGTTGTTGGAAAAGAACAACATTTTAAAATTGAAGCCGGAACAGGAAACGATCCATCAGCGGTCGTAGTTGAAGGCAGCCTCGACAACACCTTATTTTTCGATCACATTCAGTTTGTAAACAACGCTTACGGACAAATACAAAAGCTAAGCGAACAAATGAAAAAGCCTGATGTTCTGCCTGTAGAAAAAGAAAACCTTCAAAACAGAGTTGATTCGCTGAATATTTCCATCACCAACTTCCGCAAAAGCATCACCGATCAATATCCTGATTTGCTTTTCGGTAAAGTACTTCTTGCCATGCAAGACCCCATCGTTCCTGAGCATTTAAGAAACGACCAAGAAGCCACTTACCACTATTACAAATCGAAATTTTGGGACAATTTTGATCTTGCCGACGAACGATTGCTTCTTACGCCCATCTTGCCCATGAAGCTCAAAACCTATTTCGAGAAGCTTGTG
>JADYZK010000005.1 GCA_020853175.1 Bacteroidales bacterium | reverse complement strand
AAGAAGTTGCAGCTGCGGTGCTCAAAATCTACCTCGACAACCAACCGGCTGATTTCAGACCCGATTTTTTGGAAACCATCGCCGGAAAATACAAAGGAGATGTTGAAGCTTATGTGAACCGTCTTTTCGATCAATCGTTGTTCAACTCTCAAAACAAAGTCAATGATTTGCTCAACAATTTTTCCTCGAGAAAACGTCGAAAAATTGAAAAAGATCCTGCGTATCAAATGGTGCAAAGCATGAGAAACTTTATGGAACAACAACTTCAACAGCCGCTTAAACAACTCATGGCTTCCAACGACAGTCTTCAACGCTTGTACATGCGCGGACTGATGGAAATGCAAGCCGACAAACGCTTTTATCCCGATGCCAATTCCACGCTGCGGGTGGCTTACGGCAATGTTTCGGGCTACCATCCTGCCGATGCAGTTTATTACGACTACTACACCACCCTCGATGGCATCATGGAAAAAGAAGATCCTAATGTGTATGATTATGTGGTGGAAGACCGCTTGAAAGAACTCTATCAGGCCGGCGATTTCGGTCCGTATGCCGATGCTTCAAACACCATGCGTGTAGCTTTTGCGGCCTCAAACCACACCACCGGAGGTAACTCGGGCAGTCCCGTGCTCAATGGCAAAGGCGAGATGGTGGGCATCAATTTCGACCGTTGTTGGGAAGGCACCATGAGCGATTTGATGTACGACCCTTCCGTGAGCCGCAACATCTCGGTTGATATCAGATATGTGTTGTTTATCATGGACAAATTTGCCGGAGCCAAGCATCTTGTGGACGAAATGACCTTGTTGAAATAGCCCTAAGGCTGACGTAAAACCCATTCGTGAAGATGAAAACAAAAACTGTCTTTTTCTGTCGAAGCTGTGGCAACGAGTCGCCCAAATGGGTAGGCAAATGTCCATCCTGCGGCGAGTGGAACACCTACGCCGAAGAAACTTTGGTAACAGGAAAAGCAGGTAAAGCTGCGCCAAGCAAAAGCTGGGAGCACAAATCCACCCCACTTCCGATCAAAGATATTGTTTCGGAAAAAGAAGCCCGCATCAATATGCAAAACGGCGAACTCAACCGCGTGTTGGGTGGCGGATTGGTGCCGGGCTCCTTGGTGCTGATTGGCGGCGAGCCGGGTATTGGAAAATCAACGCTCATGCTTCAGGTGGCGCTGGCACTTCAAGGCATGAAAGTGCTGTATGTTTCGGGCGAAGAAAGCCAACAACAGATTAAAATGCGTGCCGACCGTATTGGCATCAACAACGCCGATTGTTATATCCTCACCGAAACGGAAACCCAACAAATTGTCCTTCATTTTGAGCAGTTGAAACCCGATTTGGTGGTTATTGATTCCATTCAAACACTCCATACAGCGCATGTTGAGGCCACTGCCGGAAGCATTTCACAGATCAGGGAATGTGCCGCCGAGATGAACAAAATTGCTAAGATGACGCATGTGCCGGTGGTGTTGATCGGTCATATCACCAAAGATGGAAGTATCGCCGGGCCAAAGATTTTAGAACACATGGTGGATACCGTCATTCAGTTTGAGGGCGACCGCCATTATGGTTTTCGTATTCTAAGGGCCGTGAAAAACCGTTTTGGCTCTGCTTCGGAGTTGGGTATTTTTGAGATGACCGCTGCCGGCCTTCGCGAGGTTACCAACCCAAGTGAGATTCTTTTATCGCAACGCGAAGAAAACGTGAGTGGGGTGGCCATTTCTGCTATGGTGGAAGGATTGCGCCCCATGCTGATTGAAACGCAAGCCCTCGTGAGCACCGCAGCTTATGGCACTCCACAGCGGTCAGGAACCGGGTTCGATTTGCGGCGGCTCAATATGTTGCTGGCCGTCTTAGAAAAACGTGCCGGCTTCAGGCTCAGCGCCAAAGACGTGTTTTTGAACATCGCCGGCGGCCTTCGGGTGGACGATCCGGCCATTGACATGGCTGTGATTGCCGCCATCCTCTCGTCGAGTGAAGACCTACCGATTGACAGTAAAACCGCTTTTGCCGCTGAAGTTGGTCTTTCGGGCGAAATTAGAGCCGTCAACCGCATCGAAGCACGCATCACCGAAGCCGATAAGCTGGGTTTTGAACGTATTTTTATCTCAAAATTCAATGCAAAAGGGCTTGAACAAAAAAAATATTCACTCCAAATTATCCCGGTAGTTTCGGTCGGACAGCTCTTTGGGTATTTGTTTGGTTAGTACATAAAACTGTACTGTAACCATTACTGGATGCCATGTTGACAAGTTTTGGCATCTCGATTTTTTATGAGCGGAGGTAGCCAAATGAGTTCAGTTTTGGTTTTTATTTTCATGTTGTTTCGTCCCTCGAAAACAGTTCATTTCATTTTTGGTACGTATTTTGGATTGTAACGGATAGTTTAAAAACTCAAAAATCCAAAGCCATGAAAAGACGCATTTATTCTATCCTCTTCGCCCTTCTCACCCTTGTTGCGGTGAAAGCTCAAGCGAAAGATTATCCCGAAGAATACCTTGGATTGCCCGGCGACAACTTGAATTTATTTGCCGTGATGGACATTTTTCAAGCATCGGAAACATTAGAAGGTTTTGAAAGAAGCCTCAACGATCCGGAGGCGATTGTAAACAACCTCGATTTGAACAACGACAACCGTGTGGATTACATTATGGTTCTCGATTTTGCCGAAGACAATGTACACAACATCGTTTTAAGGGTGGCCCTAAACAAAGCAACCTATCAAGATGTAGCTGTTTTCACCGTTCAGAAGCTCCGCAGCGGTGCCGTTGAAATTCAACTGATTGGCGACAAAGACCTGTATGGCCCCAATTATATTATCGAGCCCAACTACGAAGAAACACCCAACCCGGGATATACCGGCAATTCGGGAAATTATAACAGCTCCGGGTCTGACAATATCACCTACGTCACCACCAACTATTACGAGCTATCTACTTGGCCTGTAATTGTTTACCTCACATCGCCTACTTACGTTGTGTGGCACAGCAGATGGTCGTGGGGCTATTACCCTGAATATTGGCAGCCTTGGACACCATATTATTATCATTATTATTACGGCTATCATTACAATGTTTATCCGCATTATCGAAGCTATTATCGCCGCTGGCACCACCAGCGTTGCAGTGCTTACGATCGGGTGTATTATTCGCAATATCGTCGGCACGACCCACGGGTTGTGGTGAACATCAACAATGGAAGCTATCGCGATACTTACAGTCGCCCCGAAACCCGAAAAGAAGGTGAAACGCTTTATGCCAGAAGGGTTTCCGATGGAACAACACTCCGCGCAACAGGTCGCGCCATCCGCAGTCAAGAACCACGTCCGGCAGACAATACGTCCAAAAGAGCGGTTAGAAAAGATGATCCTACAAAAGAGTTGAACCGCTCTAAAGACCCTGACCGAGCTGTTCGACCACAAGAAAGCCGACCGGTTTCTAGCTCCAAGCAGGAAAAAGCGGTGAGAGAAGATCGTTCACAAAGGCCTGTTCAAAGGAGTTCGGGAAGCAAAGAAGTGCGACAAGAAAGACCGGTTACACCGCCTCGATCGGTTGCTCCCTCCGCACAGAGCAAAGCAGTTCGTGAAGCCAAGCCGCAACAGTCGGTTGAACGTCCGGTTACAAGAAGATCAGAAAGCAGAGAAGTGAAGCAGGAAAGACCTGTTTCTCCACCAAGAAAAAGCGAATCTGCTCCAAGAATGGAATCTGAAAGAAGAAGTGCTCCTGCTGTTGCAAGGCCCCAAACAGCACCTCAACGAAGCAACAATGCCGCCAAGAGCAGCTCCAATGAGCAAAAAAGGTCAGTAGCCGCTCAGCCCGCTGCCAAAACCGCACAAAAAAGCGAAGCAGCTCCAAGAAAAGAAAGTGAAAGCAACGCTTCAAAAAAGAGATAATCTATCGTAAGCAATAACTCGATAGCACTTTAGAAATAAAAATGACCCTGATGAAAAATCGGGGTCATTTTTGTTTTTAGACGTATTCCCATCTAAATGGGTGAAAGGTTTTTATTAATTTAAAGTGGCATTAAAGAGAATACCGAAGTTGTTGCTGTCCATCAGCTCCTCAACGCTTCCGCCCGGGGTGTTGGTGAGTTTGGTTTTTCCGTAAGTGACGGCAATGCCCAAGCCCCATCGCTTTGAGACCCACCATTCTTTTCCGGCTTTGAGCTGCATGGCAAAACCTCGGTCGGTGGCCACAGAAGTATTGTTGTTGTCGTTATCAATCAATGAATAGCCGCCAAAACCTACCGATCCTGAAAAAAAGATGTTTTGTGGCATGATATAATAAGTAAGACCTCCACCAAGCATGGCTTCGCCGATGGATAAATTGTTTGAGGCATTTTGGGAGTTGGAACCTGAAGTAACTTTGGGGCCCGACAGGCTACTCGATATCAAAGTAGCATGGAGGATCAGGTTTTCTTTTACTGCACCTCCAATTTTGATGTCAAAAACTGCTCCGGTGCCAGTGAAGGTGTAATCGTAAACTCCTTTGATTTCGGAGCTGATGGAAGGGAAATGGGGGCCTGCACCCATGCTGAGGTAAAACCCTGTGTGGGTCCGCCCTTCGGGGATTTTGGTAACGCCATCTGTTTGTGCAAAAATGAACGTTGAAACGATCAATAAGATCAATAAAAGACTATTTTTTTTCATAATATTTAGTGTTTGGTTCATCGCAAATCATCTATCTTTCGTTTCAAAATTAGGAATAATTGCGCTCTTCCGCAAAAAGAAAAAAAGGTTGGTGGAAATATTTCCCACCAACCTTTTTAAAAATCGTTTCAGCTCGCGATTTAATGACTTTCGCCACTCATTTTCAACTTGTCGCCTGTTTCTTCAATCACCTTACGGTAAAAAGGCTCGCTGTATCCGGGGAATTTTACGTTTGGGTTTTGTTGGCCGGGGTTGCGAGTTTTCACGTTGCCATCCATATACTTCATAAACATTTCTTGATAGAGTGTTTTGTAGCTGTTGAAGGTGCGTGTTACCTGATCGGTGCTGTAATCGGTGAGAAAAGCAATTGCCGAAGCCGGATCTTTTTTATACAATTTCATGGCTGCATCGTCAACTGAAGTTGTACGCTCGATAAACATTTTCTCCAGTCCGTTGCGCACGTCAGCCACTTCGGGTTGAATCATGTTGTAACGGGTGTAGCTGAGGTTAGATATCATATTGGTGATCCAAAACAGCGAAGTTTCCGACCATTCCATCATGGCGCCGTTGCCTCTTTCGATGTGCTGCGGGCTAACGGTGAGGCTGGAATACAAAGGCATATACACGCAAGCGTTGGCATCGTCAACACCCCACCAAATGATACCGCCCACGGCATCGGGCAACCATGAACGTGACTGGGTTACAAACGAAAATCCGGTTTGTTGGGTGGCTGTGGCGCGTTCGTTCACGTAGTTTACGCCGTCAACTTTCCATGTCAATGGTCTCCAACGGTAAGGCATTTGGTGCGGTCCTGCTCCAAAATCTTTACTCATATCGAGTTCCGTTCCTTCGAGGTAATCGCGCATGAAATTCATCATGTCATTGACAGAAATTTTCTTTTCGGGTTTCACCCACAAAGGCATACGGTTGGTGGCGTATTTGTTCGGGTTGGGTCTTCCGTCGTCGTATTTTTCGTTGTGTTGGATATTGCCTTTCACATAGTCCCAATATTTATCCATTCCGCTGTTCACCTTGTTGAACATACTCCAAACGCGGATGTCGCAAAAGCGCGCTCCGCCAAAGTCAACAGGAGCGTAGGTATCAGAGAAACTGAATTCGGTGTCATCGCCTACAAACCAGCCTTTGCTGCGGGCAAAATTGATGACATCTTCTGAGTAAACGACCTCAACGGAGGCATCGTTAATTTTATTCATTTCCTTTGAGGTGATGGATTTTTTTCCATCGGCGATGGGAAAATTCTGGATTCGGGCTTGGTTGGCATGGCCGCTCACATAGCCGTCGGGGATGCGCATGGCTACCCATAAAGCGCCTTTGTTGGCATTGAAGGTTTTTTTGGTTTTTTTGTCGGTTTTCATTTGGGTGCCTCTTCCAATCATTTCGAGAATCCACACTTCGTCTTTGTCGGCGATGCTAAATGATTCGCCTGAGCTGTAATAACCATATTCGGCTACGAGTTCCGACATAATTTTGATAGCTTCGCGGGCCGAGGTAGCTCTTTGCAAGGTAAGATAAATGAGGCTTCCATAGTCAATAATTCCGGTGGTATCAACCAATTCGGGGCGACCGCCATAAGTGGTTTCGCCAATTGCAACTTGGTGTTCGTTCATATTGCCTACCACATTATAGGTGCGTGGGGCTTGTTTTATTTTTCCAAGATATTTTCCTGTATCCCATTCGTACACCTCCATCATGGTTCCGGCGGGATGTTCACCTGCTGCCCAATGGTACAACTCGCCGTACAAAACGTGTGAATCGGCGGCGTAAGTAATCATTGTTGAACCGTCAACTGATGCGCCTTTGGTAACAAGATAGTTGGTGCAAGCTTTGTTGCTTAAAGGTGTGAGTGTGGCAAGAATGAATGCTGCTACTACCCAAAATTTCTTATTCATAGGTAAAATTTAATGTTAGAAATAACTTTATTTCGTTACAAAAATAGCAGAATTTTTGTCGTAACAGGGAGAATGGAAGCCGTTTTACGGTTTTAGTGCAGAATTTCGATGGCTTTTTCGCGGTCTTTGATGAGTTGTTGCTGCAACAAGCTCAGGTT
>JADYZK010000004.1 GCA_020853175.1 Bacteroidales bacterium | reverse complement strand
TACTCTTATGGCTTCTTCATCGCAGCCACCTCCGATTCCTCTCAGCAATTGAATATTGCTTATCGAACCATCTTTTTCAACAATAAAACTTACATACACCCTGCCCTGAATGTTACTCTCGCGAGCCATGGCCGGATAGCGCATATTGGACGCAACAAAAGCCAGCAACGCTTGGAGACCACCCGGAAATTCAGGTGCTAACTCAGGAACAAGCACCAAAGGATCAGAATCTCTTTCTTCCGGTTTCATTGTCGGAAACTCAGGCAGCACAGGCTCATTGGCAGCAATGCTAGCATCCAGACCAAGGGGTTGGTCATCAGTGCTGCTGTTGTCAATGGTCATTAAGATGGCGGCAGGTTGTGGTGCCGGCGGAACTAACTTAGGAGGATGCACCGTAATAGGAATGGATTCGATGGTGGTGTTGTCGAAATAACGGTTGACAGCACCCATACTTTTCAGGTCGTTGGATTGGTACTCGAAGGCCAAAAATACCATCGAAAGCACAAGAATAGCCCCTATTTGCCTAAAGATAAGCCGTTTATTTTCAAGGTCGGCTTTACTCGATTTTTTCTGTTCCGCTTCCATCGTACTTGGTTTTTCTGTTACGCAATCTAAAACGCAAACGATTGCGAAGTTATTGTGCTATAAGTGAAATTCTATTGGGGTGCTGTGGGCTTTTGGTCTTTGGCTATTGGTCTCGTCTTGAGACGAGAGTCTTTGGCTGTTGGCTCTTTTTGTTTCGTGTTTTGTGTTTCGTGTTGCTGGCGCACGCAACTTGTCACTTTTCGTTCTTTGTTTTTAGTTTTGCATAAAACGTTGATGTTCAATCATCTTGCGTAAGCCTCTTGTCACTTGTCACTTGTCACTTGTCACTTGTCACTTGTCACTTTTAAAACACTCTTCACTGTTCTCCTGCTAATCTGCATATAAAAGATATCGAATATCGAAAAGGCTATTGTCAAGATTTCTTATTTTTATAGAATGAGGCGAATTGGTGTTTTGTTTATATACTTCAAGTACACGCATATAGCCATTTCCCCAATCATTGGCAAAATTATTGGTTAATGTATCAATTACTTGTCCGTCTAATTCTATTTCAATCCGCCCTGATAAATTTTTCCAATAGTGATATCCGATAGTTAATTCTCTGACTGACGTACTAAATTCTAAATATGCGGCACTATCAGTTGAGGTATAACCAAGTCTATTATTTTCTTTTACTATGGCGTTCCAGCCACTGATTGAGACAAGTTGAACAGGATCATTTTGTATATCAGAATGTATTCCTGCATATTCAAATATATCTGAAAAAAATGGAGTTGGCATTGGAAGGCTCTCGGGAGTTATTGTATTCATTCGCTTATAGATGTCTTTAACAAATGAATACAGAAGATAAGCCATTATTTTATGCCCGTTATCATTGGGATGTACCGCATCCGGCGAAATTGAGGACCAAGGAATTTGACCGCTTTCAACGAATGGCCAAATCGCATTATTATAGCTTACTATTGGCAATGAATAGTATCGGCCAACAATTGAATGATAGTGCGCAACCACTGTATCGCCGGTAATGTGCATGGCCATAAACATTAAAATTGGCATTGAGTTGTCGGTTTTAAGACATTGCCTGACCAATCCTTCCATTGACTGTGTCACACCAATCGAATCGTATGGGCGGTCGTTTACTGCAAATTCAATAATTACTAAATCAGGTTTTGAACTTAGCAAATCGTATTGCGCTCTTGAACAAGCAAATCGGCTATATGAGGCACCAATACCTGCATTTATTATGGAAAAAGTGCTCTTGGGAAATAAAAACATGAGAGCTTGCTGAAACTGATGGACGTATTGGTTTTCTTCAATTGAAGCTGCGGCACCTTCAGTTATAGAGCCTCCAATGTAGCCGATTTTAAGCGAAGCACCCATTTTAGCTTTCTTGATAAAGGTCTCTAATCTAAAAAGATTACCTTCGGAAATCACTGATTTTTGTTGTGCTTCGGCATTAGGAAAAGATATAGAATTGATAGTGAATGCTGTATCATATATTGGCGGACCGTCCGGAATCGGATTATCACCTGACACAGGTTTAGAACATGCAATAAACCAAAGTACAGTACCAAAACATAAATATGAAAAAAGGAATCGCACTTTCATAAAAATGATTTTGAGGTGTCCATTGAATAACTTATTTTAATCATCTGATACGGAGGAGGTTTTGGTCTTTGGTCTCGTCTTGAGACGAGAGCTTTTGGCTCTTTTTGTTTTTTGTTTTTTCAAGACGAGGAAATGTTTCTTCGCTTTGAGGTTTTAAAAAATCTTGTGTAAATTCTATTTTTAGAGCTTTTAAATTCATTTTTTCATATTTTATCAAAGATACAAAAACATCATTTTCTACTCAATATTTTCTTAAAAACTTGAGTTTTGCTCGTTGTTAATTATTGTGGTGTGTTTTTATTGAGATAGTTAGTTAATGTTTGTTTTATTTTATCTCCAGATGATGGTCGAGAGGCATTATTATCGATAAGCATACCTTTTTTATCAATTATTAGAAAAGTTGGGTATCCCTCAAATTTCAATTTATCTCTAAATAGCTGTGTTTGGTCCTTGTTGAAGAAATAATTCTCGCCGGGAATACTGCTTTCCACAATCGTCTTTTGCCAACTTGCTTTGTCTGAATCCATACATAAATTTACAAAAGCAATATCCATGTCTTTGAACGATTCCTGTAGTTCAATTGCGTATGGAATTTCCATTTTACATGGACCACACCAGGTAGCCCAGATATCAATATATATGATTTTACCCAAATGTTTCTCCTTAAGTGTTGTCCAGAAATCTCCTGTTATCTCACGTTCGTTTTTTGAAACCGGATCAAGGTAAGATATATCAGTATAGGTTTGATCTTCATGGTCAATCTTCTTTTGTCGAAGTGCGCTAATTAATATCGTGTTTTCCAAATACTTATGAACATCAATTAGAACCAGATTGAAATGCTCGAATGAATCAGAATATAATTCACAGAGTAATTTGTAGCTCATAATATCTTTGCTTAAGCCATTTTCAATGGATTTATCGAGATTATTTAAAGCATTCGTGTATGCAGCTTTATAAAATCCTGTTTCATATAGGGCATAGCTAACTGAGTCTTTCCATAAAAAAGTGTAGAGCGCATAGTGCTTTAGATGCAGACCATAGTCGCCACTCACAATTGCATCATTGTCGTCAATTGGAAAAACAACATTATTATACAAATTGCCTACATAATTTGGATTAATATAAGAGTAGTCAATTAGATAATTTGCAGTGCTATAAATGAGTTCCTTCTCAGCCCAAGTTTTAAATTCAGCAGTTACTTTATTGTTTTCGCAGTAATTAAGCAGGACTGAATCTTGACGGATAATCTCATTTGTCAAAATAGTATAATATTCATCAATGGATTTTCCAATTGCATCTGAAAAAAATGGTTTTAGTTGCCTCTTAAACCGAAAATAATTATATATGTCTTTTGTAACAGTAGGGCTAATTCCTGACCCTGAAATGAAGAAATCAGGAAACCTTTCCTCACTAAAGTTAGTTTCATTTAATTCTAGATAGACACTATCTTGCGGGTTCAAATACAAAATTGCGATACCTCTTTTAAAAAACAACTGAACGTTTTGAGGATTGGATAGCTCTATCTCAATTCTAAAGTTGCCAAGGGAGTCAATTACAACAGTCCTTTCAATATCACCGAGAATACTCCCAGAGGTAACCCTTACAGTTCTTGCTCCATCCCCAATATCTATAATTCGGCCTGCAATAATAGCTTTCCCGGTGTAAAGCGATTGCTTTTTAGGTAGCCCTGAACAGCTGCAAATAAGCAGAAGGATTGGAACTATCAATAAAAGGTTGAAGTTTGCTCTCATAGTTATTGGATTAAATGTCTCAAAATAACATGTAATTCTTTTTACCCCTTGTGAAATCAGTCCATTGGTCATATTGATAAATATATTTTGCCATCAGAATAAATTAATCTGCGGTAAATATGCACATTAATCTCCGCATATTTAAGGAGATTAGAGTGATTTTTCTCCGCATGCAGTTTTTTTTGACATTGGCTACAAGAGTTTGCGGTATATTTTTTGGACATGATTATGAAACTTCCTGTCGACCAAGAAGTGACCGCCTTTTGTGTTCCTGCTGATTTATGTATTAATCTTATTATAAAAATCCTTGCTATATGAATTGCTTATCGGAATATACATCTCGTTGATAATAATTCTATTTCGTTCTATTTTTTTGATTTTACTAATTGCCACAATGAAAGAATTATGAACACGACAAAATTTCTCTTTAGGTAAAATATCAGACAATTCTTGAAACGTTTGTAAAGTCATTATCTTTTTGTGGGATGTTACGATCCTGCGATAATCTCCCATTCCCTCAATATAAAGAATGTCAGAAATTTCAATTCCTTCAAGTCGGTACTCTGTTTTGATAAAAACCTTTTCATTGCTCTTTTTAATGCTTTGTTGTTGGTTTATTTCTCCAGAAACCTTATCAACTGCTTTTACAAACCTTTCAAAAGTTATAGGTTTTAGAAGATAATCACTTACTTGCAAATCAAATCCTTTTAATGCATATTTCTCGTAGGCAGTTGTAATAATTACTTTTGATTTTAGATTTAGCGATTCAAGTAACTGAATACCTGACATTTCTTTCATTTCAATATCAAGGAAAACTAAGTCAATTTGATTTGCGCTTAAAAAAGGAATAGCGGATACGCCACAATTGAATGTTTTTACAAGATGAAGCGTTGGCAATTTTGATATATAAATAACCATTTTCTCAAGAGCCAATGGCTCATCTTCTATGATAATGCAGTGAATCATTTGTTTAAATCTATTTGAAGAAATACTCTGAATTCATTGTTTTCTTGTTTCATCTGCAATATAAATTTATTGGGATAAAGCAACTCTAATCTTTTCCTCGCGAGTTCTAATCCAACTCCTGAGTCTGTTTTATTGTCTGCCTTTTCTTTAATCGTGTTTGAACAATTGAATAATAGTATGTTGTTTTCTTCAGAAATTGAAATTTTTAACTGATGATTTTCATTGTTTAAATTACTGTGTTTGAACCCATTCTCAATAAATGGAAAAAATATCATTGGAGGGATATTTGAAAAAGTCTGTATCGAACTTGAAAAGTTAACAGCATCAGGATTTACAAGTCTGATTGTTTCTAATGCGATATATCTTTGAATGTTTTCAATCTCCTCTTGTATGGGAATCAACTCCTTTTCAGTTTCATAAACTACATATCTAAGTATTTCTGATAATTTGGATAAAGTAGCTGATGCTTGTTGAGGTTTTGTCAATATTAAGGCGTCAATATTATTTAAGGTGTTAAACAGAAAATGAGGATTTAGTTTTGATTTAATCACTCTAATTTCATTTAAAAGATTCTGGTTTTCTAATTCATTGATATGTTGGATGTTGAGGAATGAATTAACTGCAAGTCGAAATATACTGCCGAGAAAACTGAAAATAAGCGTGATGCCCATCCACAACACAACACCAAAGAAAAACATTGTTGGGGCAGTCCTTAAAAGTTGGAATGTGGAAGGCAGAGAAAAAATGAGATTATTTAATTCTTGCAATGCAAATATTAAAAATGGGCCACCAAATAAAATATATCCGGCAGATAAACTCCAAAATATCAAATATTTACCTTTAAGAAGGTACTTTGGAACAAGAAAAGAATAGAACAGATAGAAACTCGTAAAAAACCAAATTATCATTTCAAGTGAATAGGAAAATAGATAGGGTATTCCTCGATCAACAAACATTTCAGCTTGATTGAAATACCTATCTACACCAATAGCATAAGTAAATGATAATACAGCTATCCATATCGGGATGTTGATGAATAAGAAGGGTGCTTTACGTTTCATGATTTTGATTTT
This sequence comes from Bacteroidales bacterium, assembly GCA_020853175.1. Lineage (GTDB taxonomy): Bacteria > Bacteroidota > Bacteroidia > Bacteroidales > F082 > JALNZU01. Next base: position 3,627 of record JADYZK010000004.1, on the reverse strand, counting down.
TTTATGGTTTATAATGAATCAAAAATAATGAAGGGTTATTTGCTTAACAAACATAATCGCTGGCTTCACCTTATTTATCTGTACATTTTGTTATTGTATCGGTAAGTGATATTCGCACATGCGTATAAAAAACAGATTGGCTGTTACTCTTTGGTCACGTCTTGAGACGAGAGCTTTTTTTACTTTAGCCTTAATTCGTCTCTCAGTCACCCCATCGCTCAAGTCACCCCATCGCCCAGTCACCCAGTCACCCAGTCCCTCAGTCGCCCGTTCGCCCCATCGCTCAAGTCGCTCGTCTCTTTCTAAAGTCCGCGCATCATTTCTTCCATTTTTTGACTTACTTCGCGTGCCAGTTGATTCAGTTGGGGATTGTTGAGAGCGTACATCAATTCGGCCGGGTGCATGGCTGCCACTTCTATTTGGCCGTTGCCTTGGTCAATCACCAAAACATTGCAGGGCAAAATCACACCCAGCTTGTCTTCCATTTGAAGTGCCTTATGGGCAAAGTTGGGGTTGCAGGCACCTAAAATGGTGTAGGGTTTAAATTCAACATCGAGCTTTTGTCGAAAAGTTGCCTGCATATCAATTGTGGTAACGATACCGAACCCGATATTTTGGAGGGCATCTGTAACTTGCTCAATCACCTGATCGAACGTTCCTTCAATGGTTTTGCTGATATAATAATTCATCTTATCCATGTTTTGAATGTTAGTTATTGTTACAAAAGTCGGCATTTTTTTTGGAAATGGTGATGAGATCAACATAAGATTTGAATTAAGAAACAGCCTTTTTTTAACTTACATCGTGTAAGCTGCGTTTGAAATGACACCTTGTTTTTTAGCTTTTGCGAAAAAATCCTTTTTGATTTTAAGAACATTTTTTCAAAAAGAAGATAGAAATCCTGCCGGCAGTTGAACCAGAAAAAACATTATTTTCATTGATAATGATTTTGTTAGCTAAAAAAAACTACCTTTGTCGCCCTAATATTTTAATCATTTTATGCCTAATTTCCAAGAAATTGGTCTGATTCCTGAACTTCAAAAAGCGGTGGAAGCTCTCGGATTTAAAGACCCCATGCCTATTCAGGCAGCTGTTATTCCCACTTTGCTCGAAAAAGCCACCGATTTGGTAGGCTTAGCCCAAACAGGAACAGGAAAAACTGCAGCCTTTGGATTGCCAGTGTTGCAATACATTGATAGCGATCTCCGTCAAACGCAAGCCGTTATTTTGTGTCCAACCCGCGAGCTGTGTATGCAGATTACACGCGACCTGACCAACTTTGCCAAGTTTTTGCCCGGCATCAAAATCGTCCCCATTTATGGCGGCGCATCTATTGATGTTCAAATGAAACAATTGTACGACAACCCGCAGATCATCGTGGCCACCCCCGGCCGCATGAACGACATGATCCGTCGCGGAAAAACAAAACTTACCCATGTGAAATGGGCCGTGTTGGATGAAGCCGACGAAATGCTCGATATGGGTTTCCAGGACGATGTGGACAACATCCTTCAAGAGATGCCCAAAGAAAAACACACTTTGTTGTTTTCGGCCACCATGCCCGACCAAGTGGAGCGTATCCTGAGCAAATACATGAACAAGCCGGTAGTAAAAACCGTAGGCGACCGCAATGCCGGAACAGCCAACGTAAAACACATCTACTATTTGGTTGCTGCCAGAGACCGCTATCCGGCACTCAAACGTTTGGCCGACTTCAACCCCAGCATTTATGCCATCGTTTTTTGCCGTACACGTATCGAAACACAAGAAATTGCCGATTCACTTATCCGCGACGGCTACAATGCCGATTCACTGCATGGCGATCTTTCGCAATCGCAGCGCGACCATGTGATGAAACGCTTCAGAAGCGGAAGCCTGCAAATGCTTGTGGCTACTGATGTGGCTGCCCGTGGACTTGATGTGAACGACCTCACCCACGTGATCAACTACAACCTGCCCGACGAACCCGAAGTGTATATCCACCGAAGCGGACGTACTGGCAGGGCCGATAAAACCGGTGTGTGCATCAGCATCATTAACCTGAAAGAAAAAGGCAAGATGAAACTGATCGAACGCCGCGTGGGACGTGAATTTGCGAAAGCTAAAATACCCACTGGCGTGCAGGTGTGCGAAAAACAACTTTACCATCAAATTGAAAGGATGGAAAAAGTTGAACTCAAACACGACGAAATTGACTCCTTCTTGCCTGTGATCTATCGCAAACTTGAAGGTATGGATCGCGAAGAGCTGATCAAACGCTTTGTGGCACTCGAATTCAATCGTTTTCTCGATTATTACCGCAATGCCCCCGATATGAACGTGGATGAAACCAAATCGGTGCGCCGCGAAGAATACGGAAGAGAACGCGGCAGCCGCGAAAACAAACCCAGCTGGGAATCACGCGAAAGCAGACCTCCCCGAAAAGAAGGTTTTGGCTCCAAATCGGGCTTCACTCGCCTGTTTTTTAGCGTGGGAAACAAAGATAAAGTGGGTCCACACAACATCATTGGCCTCATCAACGAAATCACCCGCTCGAGGGATGTAACCGTGGGCAGGATTGACATTATGGACAACTACTCCTTTGTTGATGTGGAAGCATCATCTGTTGATATGGTGCTCGAAAGCTTTGGCAACGTCAATAAAAACCGCAGCGAAGTGCGTGTTGAACTGGCCGGCGACAGAGAAGCCAAAAGCGGTGACAAAGGTGGATTCAGAAAAAAGAAAACCGAAAAGTTTGATGACGACAACTGGACCAAACCGGCCCGCAAAAACACCAAAGTGGTGTCTGACGACAGAAAACGCAAAAGCAACAAACGCTTTTAACACCATCTACTGACAAACATCAAAATGCTGGCTATGGTTTCATGGCCAGCATTTTTAATGTTGAAGCCTCTCCTCGATGGTGCGTTCCTTCGTCCAAAAAACCAATTTGTTCTTCAAGAAGATGAATACGTAAGGCAGAAAAATCATCTCGCAACATCGCCACATCATACAACATCGCCTCATCCTTAGGCCCTCCCGAATTAAAAGCCAATTGTTTTTTCGAGAAAGCCTCCAACAAAAAAGTACCCCCCGGTTTGAGTGCGGCAATGAGTTTGCGATGCAATTGTTGGCGTTCGGCAGCTGCGAGATGAACAAAAATCATCGCAATGGCATCATAATGTTCGTGCAGAGGTTCAAACAGGTTTAAATCTTCAATATGGTAAGCCACCAATTCCGTTCCCATGCGTTGGGCTAATGCTAAAGCCTTTTCTTTTCCGGCCTCGCTGTAATCAACAGCCTCCACCTGCCAACCTTGCAAGGCCGCCCACACCGCGTTGCGCCCTTCACCCTCGCCCGGAAAAAGAATTTTACCCGCGGGCAAGCCCATCAGCTGCTCCTTTAAAAAGACATTGGGCAATTCGCCGTAGATATAGCCTTCTGCCGAAAAACGTTGGTTCCAGTTTTGTTTCATGGATAAGAGATGATTAGTAAAAAAATAGAGCATCCATTGCCTGAGGCCTGATCGGCTAAACAACTTAACATCTGTTTTGTTTTTGCCAGCTGTTGAAGGCCAAATAAAAAATGAGAACCACCCTCCTTTTTTATCTTTGAAAGATTTGGAGAGAAGTGTACATTTGTTCTTCT
>JADYZK010000003.1 GCA_020853175.1 Bacteroidales bacterium | reverse complement strand
CGTCAGCTTCAAACACAAAACAAAAAGGCCGAAGATCGCAAAAAGGAGCTTCAAGAGTTTATAGCACGTTTTAGTGCCAACGCTTCCAAGTCCAAACAAACGACCAGTCGGAAAAAGATGATCGAAAAGCTTAACATCGAAGAAATCAAACCTTCTACGCGGCGCTATCCGGCTATTATCTTTACTTCGGAGCGCGAACCCGGCAATCAAATTCTTGAAGTGACCGGACTAAGCAAGAGCTTTGATGGAAAATTTCTGTTCAAAGATGTCAGCTTCACTCTGCAAAAAGAGGATAAGGTCATCTTTTTATCGCGCGATACCCGCGCCATGACGCTACTTTTTGAAATCTTAAAAGGACACGATCAAGCCGATAGTGGCAGTTTCCTGTGGGGACAAACCATCACCAAAGCCTACCTGCCCTTGGAGTATGACCAATTGTTTGATACTGATCTTTCGCTCACCGACTGGCTGGCTCAGTTTTCACAAGATACCACCGAAATTTATTTACGCGGCTTTTTAGGCAAGATGCTTTTCTCTGGCGAGGAAATCTACAAAAAGGCCAATGTGCTTTCCGGAGGCGAAAAAGTGCGCTGCATGATTGCCCGTATGATGATCAGAAATGCCAACGTGATGATGCTCGACACGCCCACCAATCACCTCGATCTGGAGTCAATTCAGGCATTTAACAATACCCTCACCAAGTTTAAAGGCAATGTGCTCATGTCGTCGCATGACCAGCAGTTCATTCAAACGGTTTGTAATCGCATCATCGAAATCGGACCCAATGGCATGATTGATAAGCTGATGGAGTACGAAGATTTTATCAGTGACGATAAAATAAGGGAACAAAGAAAAGCTTTGTACGAAGATTAACTCTTATTCATCTGGTTTTTACACCAAAAGATGAACCAATAAACAAAAATGATATGGACAAGATACGCATCGCCATCAACGGATTTGGCAGAATTGGTAGAATTACCATGCGATACCTGATGCAGCGTAACGACATGGAAGTGGTGGCTGTGAACGACCTCACAGATGCCTTCAATCTCGCTCACCTGTTCAAATATGACTCGGTGCATGGCTTGTATCCCGGTGAGGTAACTGCCGATCAATCAACACTTTTTGTTGATGGAAAGGCGGTGAAGGTGCTGTCAATCCCCGATCCATCCAACTTGCCTTGGAAAACGCTCAAAATTGATGTGGTGATTGAATCAACAGGATTTTTTACAGCTCCTGAACAAGCCATTCGTCATGTGAACGATTCAGGGGCACGCAAAGTCATCATTTCTGCTCCTGCAAAAGATGAATCCGAAAAAGTGCCTTATATCGTTTTGGGAGTCAACAATCATCTCATCCGTCGCGAAGACGTCATCATCTCCAATGCTTCTTGCACCACTAACAATGTTGCCCCTTTAATTAAGGTGCTACACGAACGCTGGGGGGTGGAAAAAGGTTTTATCACCACGGTGCATTCTTATACCAAAGACCAAAATTTGGTGGATGGACCGCATAAAGACTGGCGCAGGGGCAGGGCAGCGGCCACCTCCATCGTTCCCACGACAACAGGTGCGGCTAAGGCTGCAACGCGTATCTTTCCGCATCTCAAAGGCAATCTGGGTGGGGCAGGAATCCGTGTTCCTGTGGCCGATGGCTCGCTCACCGACCTCACTTGCACGCTCGAGCGCTCAGCAACGGTGGAACAAATCAACCTGGCCTTCAAGGAGGCGGCTCAAAATGAATTGAAAGGCATTCTTCAATACACCGAAGACCCCATCGTTTCGGTGGATGTTATAGGCAACACTCACTCTGCTGTGTTCGATGCCGGGCTTACTGCCGTGCTGGGCGATCGCAACAAACTGGTGAAAGTGGTGGCCTGGTATGACAACGAAGTGGGTTATGCAAACCGTTTGGTGGAGTTGATTCAACTTTTTGCCTGATTTTTATGCCTTCAACCCGTTTTATTCTTGTGGGGCAGGGTATTGCCGGTAGTATGCTGGCTTATAGGTTGTTGCAAAATAACATTCCTGTTTTGGTGATGGATAATGCCGCACTTTCGTCGGCTTCTAAAGTGGCTGCCGGACTGATGAATCCCATCGTTTTTCGGCACCTTACCCTCAGTTGGAAGTGTCCCACGTTGTTTCACCAAGCCGAAAGTTTTTATCGTCAGTTTGAAACTGAAACCGGTGAGAGCGTTTATCATCCAACAAATATTTTGCGTGTTTTTGGTCAGCATGAGGCTGAAAGATGGAAAGCCAAAATCATGTCTCCTGGTTTTGACGAGCTGCTCGATGAGGCCATTCCTGCTCAATATGAGAGTGATGCTTTTCATGCGCCTTATGGTTTCGGAAGGGTGAAAAACGCTGCATGGGTAGATACGCTAAAGTTCGTTTCTTTTGTTCGTAACATGCTAAGGGATAAGTTTTTAATCATTGAAGAGGAATTTGATTATCAGCGTTTGGTTTTGGAAAATAACGGCCTGCGATATGAAAATTTGTCGGCTGATGCTGTGATTTTTTGCGAAGGGCATTTGGCTACTCACAATCCTTGGTTTCAGTTTATTCCTTTTCGTCCTGTAAAAGGGGAGGTGTTGACCATCCGCGTAAAAGGTCTCAAGTTGGATCGGATTGTGAACAAAGATGTTTTTATTTTGCCCCTCGGTGATGATTTATTTCGGGTGGGTAGCACTTATGATTGGGCCGACCTGAGCGAAGAAACTACACCTCAAGCTGTTGCAACGCTGACCGAAAAACTAAAGAACTTTCTGTTGTTGCCTTTTGAAGTAGTTGAACATCAGGCTGGTATTCGTCCGGCGGTGGCCGACCGCAGACCTGTTGTAGGTCAACATCCATTGCATCCACAACTTTTCATTTTCAATGGGTTGGGAGCCAAAGGAGCCATGTTAGCTCCTGCTTTTTCTGCGGATTTATGCTTACAACTGCTCGAAAAAAAAGATCCTGAAAGGGAAAGCGATCCCAAACGTTTTGCTTCAAAAATTAATCTTTAAAAAAGGCAAGCTTCAACTCTTGTCCGTCAAAAACAGCATAACTGAAGTGGATGATCCAATCGCCAAGAATGACCATCTTTGATTTTTCACCAATTTTTTGTTCCAACGGAAGGTGGCGATGTCCAAATACAAAGTAATCAATTTCAGGCTGTTGTTCCACTTTACGAAGACAGTATTTGTATAGCATTTCATTTTCAATGTCAATTCTAAAGTCGCTTTTTTGGTCACGGGCGATGTTGGCAATGCGACTTTTTCTTGAAAAATAAAGTCCCATTTTGGTGCCTATATCGGGATGTAACCAATTAAAGAAGAACTGATTGATTTTGTTTTCAAACACGCTTTTAATGAATTTATAGCCGTTGTCGCCTGGGCCAAGGCCATCGCCATGGGCTAAAAAAAAGTTTTTGTTGCCAAAGGTTCGTTGCACAGGTTTGCGATACAACTTCACGCCAATCTCTTTTTCAAGATAGTCGAAAGCCCACAAATCGTGGTTGCCACGAAACACATGAACGGGAATGCCTTTATCAGTTAGCTCGGCAATTTTGCCCATCAAACGGGCATAGCCTTTTGGAATCACGGTTTTGTATTCAAACCAGAAGTCGAAAATGTCGCCCATCAGGAAAATTTCAGAAGCCGAAGGTTCAATAAAATTGAGCCAACGCACCAATTTTTTTTCCCTTTCGAGGCTACGTTGCTGATCGGGCACACCCAAATGAAAATCGGAGGCGAAATAGATATTTTTTGTCGCGTTGGCCAATTTTTCGCGTTAAATGATGGGTTCTTTTAACAATTCTTTGATCAACATGGTCATCTTGGGTTGGGCCGCGGCGGCAGCTTCAATCACTTCTTCATGCGAAATTTGAACAATTTTCCCCCTCACTCCGAGGTCGGAAATAACAGAAACGGCAAACACAGGCAGCTTCATGTGGCGGGCCACAATCACTTCCGGAACAGTTGACATGCCAACGGCACTGCCTCCAATCACGTTGATATAGTGGTATTCGGCGGGTGTTTCAAAGGTGGGGCCGGATACAGCGGCGTAAATGCCTTCGTGCACTTTGATGCCGCATCTGCGTGCTACTTTGTGTGCGGTTTGTAAAATTCGATGGTCGTAAGCATCGCTCATATCAGGGAATCTTGGCCCTACATTCTCGTCGTTTTTTCCAATCAACGGGTTGGGCATCAAGTTGATGTGGTCAGAAATCAACATCAGGTCGCCTACTTGAAACTCCGCTTTTAATCCGCCGCTGGCGTTGGAAATAATCAACAGCTCAATACCGAGTTGTTTCATCACCCGAACAGGAAAAGTGACTTCTTGCATGGTGTAACCTTCGTAATAGTGAAAACGACCTTGCATGGCTACAATGTTTCTGCCACTTAAAGTGCCAAAAATGAGCTGCCCTTTGTGTCCATGAACTGTGGAAACAGGAAAATTTGGTATTTCGTGGTAAGGAATTGCCTTTTCTATCTTAATTTCGTTCACCAACTCACCCAATCCGGTGCCTAAAATAATTCCGATCTCAGGTTTGATATCGGTTTGTTGTGCAATAAACGATGCTGTTTCAGCGATTTTTTCTAACATAATCTTCAATATATTCATCAAAACTAATGCCTTTGCTTTTATGAAACGCCACCTTGATGGGAATATAAAACACCGGCAATTTTTCTAAGATGCGAAGGTAATCAGAATCCTTGAATCTGACAGCGTCTTTTTCGGTCGTCAAGATAATTTTGCTTTTCCCTAAAATATCATGAAACGTATCGCTGATGGTTTGAAGGTCTTTTTCACTGTAGTGATGATGATCAGGAAAGCTCAACTCAACCAAATCGGTGCATTTACCCAAAAGATGTTCCTTTAATGGATAAACATTGGCAATGCCGGTTACCAATAAAATGCTTGAAATATTTTTTGGAATATAAACCTCACTTTGACTGAAAACAGGAAGGTAATTACCATATTTTAGATAGGAAAAAAACAAAGTTTGATGGG
>JADYZK010000002.1 GCA_020853175.1 Bacteroidales bacterium | reverse complement strand
CTGATCAGATTAGAGGCTACATCCATCCTCACTTCAAAAACCGGAACTGTGGTTGCCAACAAAGAACCATCGGCTGATAGGATGTTTCCACGCATGGCTTCGATGCCAAAAACTTTAATTTCTTGTTGCTCTGCCTTGTTCAGCAGTTCGTCTTTGAGTACTGTTTGGATGTAAATGATCTTTCCAACGATGACGATGGCCACAATCAGCATCACAGCGTAAACAAAAAACACCCGCCTTAAAATTTCTGTTTTTGGATCCGTCATGGCTGTGCGTTTTTGGGTACTACAATCTTCTCAACAGGTTCTACAGATTCTTTGATGCCCGTTTCGGCCAATTTGCGAGCAATTTCCGATTGTTTGCTTTCGTGCATCACAGTGGATTTACCATAAATGTACTCAAATTGCAACTCTTTGATTTCTCGGTTAATACGGTCAATATTTCGGCCCGTAGCCTCGGTGTAATAGTTGTTTCCGATATAAATCAAAGCCAATCCGGTCAAAAATAAAATGAACCGCGTTTGTTTTACTGCCCAGTCATGTGCCAGAAACTCGCCACCCAAAACATCATAAAAAGCGCTGGAAAAAATGTTCCTCTTTTTCGTGCCTTTTCTTTTGGTCTTTGCGCTGTGGTCGCTATGTGCTTCTTGCTCTTTCATGGTTATTTTTTTTCAGCAATGCGTAAATGGGCACTTCGTGCTCTGCTGTTGCGTTCAATTTCCGATGCGTCGGGCACGATGGCTTTTCTGGTTATCAGCAGAAACGGACTGAGGTTGTTTCCGAAAAAATCTTTATCGGCTTCGCCGGATAACTTCCCTGATTTCATAAAATTTTTTACCATTCGGTCTTCTAACGAATGATAGGAAATGACTACCAGTCTGCCGCCCGGACGAAGCATATCGCATGCCTGCTGGAGCAATGTTTCTAAGGCTTGCATTTCTTGGTTTACCTCAATACGCAGAGCCTGAAATAGTTGCGCCAAAAATTTGTTTTCTTTTCCAAAAGGAAGTTGTTTTTTCACGGCTTGTTTGAGTTCGGTGGTGGTGGCAATGGGTTGTATGGCGCGTGCCTCAACAATGGCCAAAGCCATGCGGTAAGCGTTGCGCAATTCTCCGTAAGTGGCAAAAATTTTCGCAAGGTCTTCTGCCGAATAGCTGTTCACAATGTCAGCTGCCGTAACGGGATTGTTTTGATCCATCCGCATATCGAGCTTGCCATCGAATCGTGTTGAAAAACCCTTGTCAGGAACATCAAACTGATATGAAGAAACACCTAAATCGGCTAAAATACCATCCACCATGTTTTGCTGATGCAACAGCAAAAAGTTTTTTAAGTATTTGAAATTCTGTGGGATAAAAGTAAATCGAGGATCGTCAATGCTGTTTTTGGCCGCATCGTGGTCCTGATCGAAACCAAAAAGATGTCCGTCACCAAGTTGCGAAAAAATCAACCGTGAGTGGCCGCCGCCTCCAAAAGTAACGTCCACATACGTTCCGTTTGGCCGCAGGTTCAAACCTTGAACACTTTCGTGCAAAAGAACTGGATTGTGGTACATTTTGAATGGATTTACAGTTTATCACCAAATTTTTCAAAAAGCACTCTTTGAAACTCTTCTTGCGTAAGCTCGTCCAAGGTAGCTTTGAAGGCGTCTTTGTCCCAGATTTCCATGTAGTGCGATAAAGAGTTGATGACCACATCTTTAGTTAGTCCAATCTCTTCAATCATTGCTTTTGGAATCTGTAACCTTTTGTTGCTGTCAACCTTCACCAAACGTGCACCGGCGTTGTATTTACGCACAACGTCAATGTTGGATTTAACAAACTGGCTCAGGCTGTTGAGTTTTTCTTGGGTAGCCATCCAATGGTCAACAGTAAAAAGTTCAATGCACTTGCTGTACAAACCGGGTCGAATGACGAATCCTTTCTCCAACAAATCTCCAAGTTGTTCCTGGAAATCAGCAGAAATCATCAGCCGGCCTTTGGCATCGAGCTTACATTGATGTGTACCAATTGGATATTTCAAAAAATTGTGCTTTTATGTGGTAAAATTACTGCATTTTTCTCCACTCATCTCCATTTTTTACCACATTTTTATCCTTTTGGTTACAAAAAAACCACTTTTTATTGCAGCGCTATGTGTATAATATTGAAATTCAATGTTATAGAAGCAAAAAAAAGTTATCAACAATCCCACCTTGGTGCACAAAGCGTACAGCCTCTTCTTTGAAATGGTTGTAATTGTCAGTAAAAGAAAGAGATAGCTTTTAAGATACTTAGATTTGTTGTTCTTGTTGAGTTAAATAGGAAATGCGCTATATTTGTGAACAATTTTCAATACCGCAGAGCAGGGAATGAACGAATCAGAAGCTGACACAGGACTAAAACTGATAGATGTTGAGCAGGTAATTGCCGGAAAAAATCCAGTGCTTGCCAAATGGCTACCGGGTTTTGTGTTGAACTACCTCAAAGCCATTATTCACCAAGATGAGTTGAACCAACTTATTGTGCAAGGCAAAGACATGGAAGGACTTCCGTTTGTTGATATTGCAGTGAAGGCTTTTCAGCCCGAGGTAGAGGTACGTGGTCTGGAGCATTTGAGTGCAAGCAAGCGTTTTGTGGTGGCCAGCAACCATCCACTGGGCGGTCTCGACGGAATTGTGCTGATACAGGCCATCGGCAAAGTGCGACCTGATATTCAATTTCCGGTAAACGATATTTTGTTGTATATCAACAACTTAAAACCGCTTTTTGTACCCATTAATAAGCACGGAAGCAATGCTGAAAATATTCGTATCCTTGATGATACTTTTCGCGGTGATGCTGTGATCAGTTATTTTCCGTTTGGGCTTGTTTCACGAAAATCGAAAGGCGTTATTCGCGACTTAGACTGGAAAAAAACATTTCTTTCGAAGGCAAAAAAATTTGAACGCGACATTGTTCCAACGCACATCAATGGTCGTAACTCTTCATTTTTTTACAATCTTTCTAATTTTAGAAAATTTCTTGGCATCAAAGCCAACATTGAAATGCTTTACTTAGTGAATGAGTTTTTTAAGCAAAAAAACCAAAAAATTACCATCACTTTTGGACAGCCAATTCCTTTTCGGCTGTTTGATAAACGTTTTACCGATGCCCGTTGGGCGGAAAAATTGCGCGGATTTGTATATTTTTTGGCCGATCATCCCGAAGCCATTTTCGATCCCGATAGGGACTATTTTAGCACACAACAACACAATGCCAATTAATACAGATATGGAAAATCTTATTCCAGAAGTACCTAAAGAGCTTTTAAACAAAGAGTTAATTCCTGAAAGGTTTTTACGTAACACCAACAATGGCAACAACCAAATCTATGTTTTCGCCGGCGACGAGGCTCCTCATTTAATGAACGAAGTAGGCCGACTTCGTGAAATTTCCTTTCGAGAATCAGGAGGCGGAACAGGGAAACCCAGCGATGTGGACGATTACGATTTTGGAAAACACGGATTTAAACAATTAATCGTTTGGAATCCGGAAGAAAAGGAAATTGTTGGCGGATACCGCTTTGTTGATTGCAATACCTTGAAAATTGACAAGCAAGGACAAGTGCATACTCCAACTGCCAAGCTTTTTCATTATAGCGAAAAATTTATTATTGATTACCTCCCTTTTACCATTGAGCTGGGTCGGTCGTTCGTTCAGCCTGCTTATCAACCTTCAAAAAATATCAGAAAAGGAATGTACTCTTTGGATAACCTTTGGGACGGGTTGGGAGCATTGGCCGTTGAGCATCCTGCTTCAAAATATTTTTT
>JADYZK010000001.1 GCA_020853175.1 Bacteroidales bacterium | reverse complement strand
AGGGTGCATGAGCGTTTGGCTGCTTTTCCCATGTGGGATGAATACAAAGACCAGCTAAAATCTGAAATTGCTGATTTGAAAAATATTGGTGGCCCCGAAGCAGGAATGATTACCGCTGCCAAGTTTTTGGAACACTTTACGGATTATCCTTTCGTTCATTTTGACATTGCCGGACCTGCTTTCTTGGAAAAACGCGACAGCTACCGTGGCACTGGCGGCACCGGTGTTGGAATTCGATTGGTGATGGATTATTTGGTTCACCTGACAAAGTCATAGGCTGTTTGAAATAAGTCAATCAACACATTACAAATGATTGACTTGGGTTTCTTTTCGTGTTTATTTTTTGACAGAAAAGTGGTTTTCCGCTTTACGACATATCCATCAGATTCATGAAATCAATATAATGGGGTGCGTCAATGCCGAAAGTTTGCACTTCTTTACCCATAATTTTATAAGTGCTCCGTTGTCCCGAAATTTTTGAAAAATGCAATTCAAATGACTTGCCATCCTCTTCTTGCATCATCACCATGGCCAAGTTATCATTGAGTGCCGATTGCAGCTTGGTGTGGCAAATAGGACAATAAAACTCATATTTTTCGCCTTCCACTAACTGATTTGACGGATGGTAGATGGTTTGATAGTTACCGGCTTCAGGGTTCATAAGGAGCAACATCCCGGTGTCGTCGGCATGTTTGATGGTGAGAATCAAATGTTGTTCAATCAATAAATGACCTGAGCAATGGGGGCATAAATAATCGTTCGTCATACGTTTAGTGTTTTATCAGGTGAATAATGCCCCTAAGATACAACTAAAACTATCCTAAAGCAATTGCTTTTTTTTCTTTTATGTTGTAATTTTAACAAAAAAAGCCATGGCACTCGATATTGCACGTTATTTTCAGGAACGCAACCGTCAAATGCAAGCCGTTCAGCCTCCCGATGCTGTTTTTTTGACAATCTCCCGCGAAACGGGTTGTCATAGTAGATCCGTCGCTCTGCTGATTCAGCATGAAATTCAGCATCAATTTCACAGAAAATGGGACATAATCAACAAAGAAGATATTCTTGATGCGGCCAATGCAATGAAGCTAAATCCCATTCAAGTGCAGCATTTGCTTAACGCTGAAGAGAAAGGTCATCTCGATGAAATATTATTGGCTTTTGGTCAAAATAAATACAAAAGTTACCAAAGCGTTCGCAATACGGTGCGTGGCCTCATTGAACAGTTGGCTCAAGAAGGCAATCGAATCATCATTGGACGCGCCGGTGCTATTATTACGGCCGGTATGAAAGGCGGAGTGCACGTGCGCTTGATAGCTCCCTTAGCGTGGCGGGTGGATAGCATTGGAAAACAATTGCAACTGAAAGAAAAAGAAGCGAAACAGTTTGTGGAAGCCAATGATATTAAACGACAACGTTTATTTAAAGCGTTTTGTGACAAGGAAATTTCAAATGATTATTTCGACCTAATTTTCAACAATGCCCGCTTTTCTGATGAAGAAATTGCAAAGACCATCCTATCTGTGTTGGTCAGCCGCTATAAGTTTTAAAACTGGGGTTCTGTTTTTCTAAAGGCATAGCGTTTTTGTTTTATTACTTTTGCCATTGATGATGAGTGGGTGAAATTATGCTACAAGAAAAAATAAATATCCGAAATATTTTTTTTGTTTTTCTTTCAATGTCCTTGCTGTTTGTTTTAGGCTGCCAAAAAAAGCCCGACAAAGAAGCAAGTGAGAAGTTGCTGCGTGCTTTTGATTTTGAATTGCTGCAGCAAACCAATCAGTTGATGCAGTCAAAAGCTGTAACTTCATTGACTCCATTTTTCACCTTACCCGGCGCTCCACTACCCATGCTTTCAAGCAATGTAAGCGACTCAATTTCCATGTTAAATGGATATGATTTGGAAAAAGCAAAAGGAGAATATGTTTTCAGTCGAGCCAGCCGAAGTTGGGATTTCAATGATTCTGCTAAAGCTGCTATGCCATTAAAACTAACCTATCTTAATGATAATGATAGCCTTGTACATTTATTTGTGAAGGAATACAGTGAAGCTCCTATTGAACTTCAAATGTTTTTTCCTACCCGATTAAAAGCTGAATTGTACGCCGGATCGAATCGTTTAATGACGATGGAATACTGTGCTGAAGTAAAAAATAGATTTCCTGCATCGGCCGATTTACATATTTCATTGACCAAATACGAAATAGTGCTCCATCTGAAAACAAAGTTCAAAAGCCGATCAAGCGCTGAATTAAAAATAGACCTCAGTATTATGGAAGCGCACAAGCAAACATTAAAACTTTCGCTCAAATCTGATGTTTCAATGGGGCAAAACAATGTTTTGACGTACAATAAGTTGAAACTATTTATTGAAGCTTTTCCGCTGATTGTAAAACTCAATTCTGATTTCGATTTTGCGCAACTTGGTGACGGTGACTTTTTTGAGGAATGGAATAAAAAAACCAAAGCAGAAATTTTGAATGACAAAAACCAACAACTTGGAACATTTCATCTCATTCGAAACAAGCCGCGAGACAGGGCTGGTTTGTTGATTGAATACAACGATGGCAGCTTTCAAAGTTTGGAAGAAATCATGTTGGTCGTGCAAAAAGTGCTTGATACCAAAATCCAAAGCACCCATTAAAGCAATTTGAGTCCGAAGTGGAGCTGGATTGTTGCGAAGCTATCTTGTTCATTTCCGAACATTTGAGTTGATTTTGAAAGGCAAGGCCACCGAATTGTTAATTAATTCACATCTTTCTGTACTTTTGTACTCTATTTCAATGACAGCAGATCAACAATTAATAACATTAAAAATTTACTTCTATGGCTTTCAATCTTAGAAACCGCAATTTCCTCAAATTACTTGATTTTACTTCACAAGAAATCAAATTTCTACTTGATTTATCCTCCAATCTCAAGAAGGCAAAGTATGCCGGAACCGAGCAGCAGATGTTAAAAGGCAAGAACATCGCGCTTATTTTTGAGAAAGATTCCACCCGCACCCGTTGCGCCTTTGAAGTGGCAGCCCACGATCAGGGTGCCAGCGTAACTTATTTAGGGCCATCGGGTTCGCAAATTGGGAAAAAGGAATCAATGAAAGATACTGCCCGCGTCTTGGGTGGCATGTACGACGGCATTGAGTACCGCGGCTATGGTCAAGCCATTGTTGAAGAGCTTGGAAAATACGCCGGTGTTCCTGTGTGGAATGGTCTCACCACTGAGTTTCATCCTACGCAAATTTTGGCCGATTTTTTAACCATGATGGAAAACTGCGACAAACCTTTGAGTCAAGTTGCCTTTGCCTACTGCGGCGATGCTCGCAACAATATGGGCAATTCGCTCATGGTTGGTGCCGCCAAAATGGGAATGGATTTTAGAGCCGTTGCGCCAAAACAAAACTGGCCCGAAGAGGAGCTTGTGGCCACTTGTCGTGAGATTGCTAAGACAACAGGTGCAAAAATTACCCTTACCGACAGTGTAGATGAGGGCGTAAAAGGTGTTGATTTTTTATATACCGACGTGTGGGTTTCAATGGGCGAAGCAGATCATGTGTGGGAAGAACGCATCAAGCTGATGCTGCCTTACCAAGTGAATGGTGCTATGATGGCCAAAACAGGTAACCCTAAGGTGAAATTTTTACACTGTCTTCCTGCATTCCACAACCGTGAAACAGTAATTGGCGAACAGATTTTCCAAAAATTTGGAATTGAAGCCATGGAAGTAAATGATGAGGTATTTGAATCGCCGGCTTCGTTGGTTTTCGAAGAAGCTGAAAATCGTTTGCACACCATCAAGGCAGTTATGGTAGCCACCTTAGGCGCTTAATTGTCGAAAATAACAATAAAAAAGTCCTCAGCCGAAAAGGTTTGAGGACTTTTTTCTTTATCATTACAGCACTTCAAAGTGCTTTCTATCTGTTGAATAACAATCTTTTTCCGCGGTAAGTGTCGTTTAAAATACCATTGTCGTAAACCAAATTTCCGTTTACAAAAGTATGTGTCACTGCGGACTGAAACATTTGCCCCTCAAAAGGCGACCATCCGCACTTGTAGCGAATGTTGTCGCTGTTAACAGTCCAAGGTTGTTGAAGGTCAACCAACACCAGATCAGCAAAATAACCTTCGCGAATGTATCCTCTGTCCATGATATTAAAAGCAATGGCAGGGTGGTGGCACATTTTTTCAACAATGGTTTCAAGATTTATTTTTCCACGATGATAAAACTCAAGCATGGCCGGAAGCGCATGTTGCACCAACGGTCCTCCCGATGGACTTTCAAAATAGGGTCTTGATTTTTCTTCGAGGGTATGTGGAGCATGATCGGTAGCCACAACATCCAAAGTGCCGTTTAAAAGGGCTTCCCACAGCGCAATGCGATCGTTTTCGGACTTAATAGCCGGATTCCATTTGATGAAATTTCCTTTGCGCAGGTAATCGTTTTCGTTGAACCATAGGTGATGTACACAAACTTCGGCAGTAATTTTTTTGTCTTTTAAAGCAATGTCATTGCGGAAAAGCTGCATCTCACGCGCGGTAGAAAGATGTAAAACATGCAACCTGGTGTTGAACCGATGGGCAAGTTCAACGGCTACGGACGAGGAGCGGTAACAGGCCTCCGCTGAGCGAAGGACGGGATGCACCGAAGGCGAAATTTGCTCGGAAGCCTGTTTTTTGAACTGCAAAAATGCCTCACGGATGGTGGGTTCGTGTTCGCAATGTGTGGCAACGAGACAGGGGGCTTCCTTGAAAATAATTTCGAGTGCTTGGCGATCATCCACTAACATATTTCCTGTGCTTGATCCCATGAAAACCTTAATTCCACATACCTTATGCGGATTCACTTTGATGATTTCATGGGTGTTGTGGTTGGAGGCACCAAGGTAAAAACTAAAGTTGGCAATGGATTTTTCGGCAGCAAGCTCATATTTTTCCTCCAAAAGCTCAATGGTAAGCGCATTGGGAATGGTATTGGGCATTTCCATAAAACTGGTAATGCCTCCAGCAACAGCTGCCCGGCTTTCGGTATAAATATCACCTTTGTGGGTTAGTCCCGGCTCCCTAAAATGCACTTGATCGTCAATTACGCCGGGGAGTAAATATTTGCCTTGGGCGTCAATAACCTTGTAGGACGCAAATGGCTGCAAATTTGGATTTTTCTCTTCGCTAATCCAATGAATTTTTTCATTGGATATGGCAACAGATCCTTTAAAAACCCTGCCCTCATTTACTATGTAGGCATTGGTAATGAGGTAGTTGTTAGACATGAAATTAGATTTTAGGCGGTTTTTTCTTTCACGGGCTTGATGACCCCCCGCAAACCCCTCCATCGCAGGTTAATCACCCCGAAAATGGCTTCTTTGAAAATGTTGTTGTTCATTTTACTTGTTCCTTGGGTGCGATCGGTGAAAATGATCGGTACTTCTTTAATAACAAAACCCAAGTGCCATGCGGTATATTTCATCTCAATTTGAAAGGCATAACCAACAAATTTCACTTTATCGAGGCGAATTGTTTCTAAAACTTTTCGGCGGTAGCAAACAAAACCAGCGGTAGTGTCACGCACTTTCATGCGGGTGATAAACCGCACATACGATGAGGCGTAATACGACATCAACACCCTGCCCATGGGCCAATTTACCACATTCACGCCGGTGATGTATCGTGACCCGATGGCCATGTCGGCACCTTCAGCTGAAGTAGCTAAATAAAGCCTTTCAAGGTCGGCGGGATTGTGCGAAAAGTCGGCATCCATTTCAAAAATGTGCTCATAATCTCTTTTTAATGCCCATTTGAAACCATGAATGTAGGCTGTTCCAAGACCAAGTTTACCTTTGCGCTCTTCGATGAAAAGCTTGCCGGGAAATTCAAGCATCAATCGTTTAACAATGGCAGCCGTTCCATCAGGACTGTTGTCCTCAACAATTAAAACATGAAATTCCTTTTGAAGTTGGAAAACAGCGCGAATGATGTTTTCGATGTTTTCCTTTTCATTGTAGGTCGGGATAATGACGATGCTATCTGACATAATGGCCTGAAAAATGAAGTGTTTTTTTGTTAACGCTACAAAGGTGCAAAAAATATGGATGAACGGTCAAAATAATGTTGAATAGCCCGCGGTAACAACTTTAAAACATGTTAAATTCATTGTTTTTGTTTAGAAGCGCGCCCTTCCGATGTGGTCTTCGTTATTACAGAAGGCGGGTGATGCTATCAAATCGTTGGGATAAACCATATAGCCCGCAGTGCAGTCAATGTCAATTCCAGTTGCGTAATAGACTGAACTCCAAACCAGAAGAGAACAATACCAAGACGTGTTGCTGTCAAAATTACGCAGAGTATCGGCGCGTTCATTCAAAGGGATATATTTTGCAGCGTGCCATGAAGACGAATCACCTTTTTGATGGAGGGCAAAATCAATCATCTTATCAATTTGCTCTTCGGTGAGGGGTAGCCTCAAACGGTAGCGGCTTCCTTTTTTCGTATGGTCAAAATTGACATTGTTTAAAGCGTCGAATTTGTGGTAAACCAAACCTGCAATTTCGCGCACTTGCAGTGCTTTTGGCACCTCTTTGGCAATGGATTCAACAATGGTTGTTCCCATCAAAAGGCTATCCATATTGTTGTGCTTGAAGCCTTTAACAACAATGGCAGCATGGCCAAAATTTTTTCCATTGGCAAGGGTTGCTGTTCCGGGCCAAATGTTCAAGTTGGGCCGAACAAGGATGTCGCCACGGCGCAATTCGTTAATGCCTTCAACACACCACGGCTCGCTATTGGTGGTTTTTGGAATGTCTTCAATCGCTTCTGGGGATTCTTGATGGCAGGAAACAACAAACACCATAATCTGAATCATGGCAAACGACCGCAAAATAAATAACGTCAAGGGTTGCAACTGTGTTTTCAAAGCTATAATTTTCGTTTACAAAAATAACTAAACCCTCATAGCATGGGTTTTTTAAACCTTTGAAAGGGATAGAAAAAGTTGTATTGGGTTAAAATCCTGATTTTAATTTGCAACTAAATAGCTGATTAGTCTATCTTTGTAGTAAATTAACCTCCAAATCCAAGTGTTATGAAAAAAGTATTGTTATTTTCCCTTATGCTGGGCTTAATGGTTTTTTCGAGTTGTGAAAAAGACAAAGAAAAACCTAAAGACCTTTCCGTTAACGATGCCAAAGTTGAATTGCGCAATGTAGGTCAGCAAGTTACTGCTGATATGACTGCGATGACAAGTCTTGAGGCCTACACTTCCATGAATTTCCTGATGGAATTGCTCGATTTTGAGCTTTCAAAACAAACAATCAACGCCATGCTGCTGCAACCAGGAAACATGACCCTAACAAAAGCAAAAACTGTCTTTCATCCTACCACGAAAAACCAAAAAGAAGTAGGTGATTTTGGTGTTTATGTTTACAATTTCAACACCGGCGAATTCGACCTCATGGAGCAAAGCACTAACATGCTTAAATTTATTTTCCCGTCCGATGAGGCTGCTTTGGCCAACAACCAAAACAATTCGTTCTTAACGGTAACTAATTTAACCTATCAAACCATCATTTATACCGAAGAAATGTGGGATGAGGATTCACAACTTTGGTACACCGAAACTTATGAAGAAATAGTGCCTACCAATGCAAATGTGGATTATAAAATTTCCGGCACAACGCTTATGACTGCCTACTATAACGCCTCATTTAGCGAAAACGGTTTTCCACAGTCCATAAGTGCCAGTGTAACCATGGCGCCTTACAGTTTTAATATGTCGTTCGGTGGAACTACTAACAACTACACTTCAACCATGTCGTTTAAACAAAACAATGCCGAAATGATGGGCTACAGCCTAACTATGAATTATACTGCGGATATGACTGATGTTGAAAAAGTTACGGGTTATTACAGCCTTGCTCCTTTAAAAGTTGAGGGTTGGATGATGTATGCAGCCATCAGCAGTTACATAAATAATATAGAGGAAAATGGCGGTAACTACGATCTCGGCTTTTTAAACAACCAACTTTCGATGCAGCTGATGCACACCGATTTGAATGCCAAAGTGGGTGATGTGATGTTTAAAATGTACACCGATGTTGAATACGATGAAACCTATCCTACCTTGGCCATCGTTTATTCTGATGGAACGTATGAGTGGCTTGAAGACATTATGGGTTCTGAAAATTATAAATTTGCCCGAAAAAGATAATTTTTGACATTATTTTTAATAGGCTGTCTATTTTTAGGCAGCCTTTTTTTATCAATTGCAAGTTTTGGAGGGCGAAATGACAGCTGATTTGAGTATTTTTGAACCCCAATAAAAAAACATGAGATTTGAACAGGTCATAGGACAGCAAGAGGTGAAAATGCGTCTGCTTCAGTCGGTTTCTGAAGGCCGCATCAGCCACACACAAATGTTTT
This sequence comes from Bacteroidales bacterium, assembly GCA_020853175.1. GTDB lineage: Bacteria > Bacteroidota > Bacteroidia > Bacteroidales > F082 > JALNZU01. The sequence goes on along the minus strand of JADYZK010000001.1, from coordinate 10,663 downwards.
GGGGTCCACCCGGAAGCGGGAAGTTTGCCCTGGCCTTGGCCTATTCGCAATACCTCAACTGCACCAACAGGCAAGAAAATGACAGTTGCGGCCAATGTCCGTCTTGTATCAAAGCGCAGCGCCTGACCCATCCCGACATCCATTTTATTTTTCCCACCACCACCACCAAGAAGGTGAAAAAAGACCCAGAGTCAAAGCTTTTTTCCGAAGAATGGCGCAATTTCGTGATAGCCAACAAAGGTTACATCGGCCTCAACCAATGGCACGAGTATCTCGGAGTAGAAAACAAGCAAGCTTCAATTTTTGTGCGCGATGGCAGTGAGATTATCCGAAGGCTGAGCTTCAAAGCTTATGAAGGTAAGTTCAAAATCATGATTATTTGGATGGTCGAAAGGCTCAACATTACCACGGCCAATAAATTGCTGAAGCAGTTGGAAGAACCACCTGAAAACACTATTTTTTTGCTCATCGCCGAACAGACCGATCAGATACTTACAACAGTTAAATCGCGTGCGTTTCAAGTGAAAATTCCCCGAATTGACGATGAATCCTTGCTGCTTGCTTTGGCCGAAACCCGCGGTGTGCGTCAAGCCGATGTGAAGGATGTAGCCATTATGGCTTATGGTAACTGGCTCGAAGCAAACCGGTTACATGAAAATGCGGATGATGAAAAGTTTAACTTTCACGAATTGCGTCAGTGGATGCGCTTGTGTTTTAAAGACAATATCCCCTTACTCATTGATTTTTGTGCCAACATCGGCGGCATTGGAAGAGAACGTCAAAAAGCCTTTCTTCAACATGGATTGTCCCTTTTTAGAAACAGCCTCATCAACAACCATCATCTCGTCGAGTTGGTCAGACTTCCTGAAGATGAACTGGATTTTATGTCGAAATTCGCACCCTTTGTTCACCACAACAATTTGATTGCTTTCGCAGAACTGATGGAGGAAGGCATCCGGCAAATTGAACGCAACGCTTATGCCCCCTTGGTATTTATGGATACCAGCCTCAAAATGATTCACTTACTCAAAATGAAGGCCTAAAAAAAATCACGAAAAAAAAGTGTAATTTTGTCCTTTTAACAAACATATTTATATGAATGATGAACTAAAGGGCAAAGGCAGTGAAACTTTTCTCCCCAGAGGTTGCTGCCGCGCTCCACGTGTATATAATCCCAAAGACCATATTTATCAACACCAGTGTTGCAAATTAGATACTACCAATTGGCTTCAAGGTTTTGAAGATCCGCTGCAACAATCGAAACCACGGTTTGCAGAAGTGCGCTTTAAGAACGACCACAAAGATTTTTTTACTTTTACCCCCGATCTCGAACTCAAAGAAGGTGAAATAGTGGCCGTTGAAGCGGCTGCCGGACATGATATTGGCATTGTTACCCTCGTTGGCGAAATTGTTGAAAGGCAAATGGAGCGCAAAAATTACAGGGTTAAGCCCGAGGAAATGCACAAAATCTATCGCCATGCCAAACTTTCTGATGTTGAAAAATGGGTAAGCTCCATTGAACAAGAAGAACTTGCACTTCGCAAAACACGGGAGTTGATTTATGATTTGCGCCTAAACATGAAACTCAATGATGTTCAGTATCAAGGCGATAAAACCAAAGCCGTTTTTTATTATACTGCCGAAGACCGCGTTGATTTTCGTGAACTTATCAAACGGATGGCCGAAGAATTTCACATCAGGGTGGAAATGCACCAAATTGGAATGAGGCAAGAGTCGGCCAAGCTGGGCGGCATCGGCTCCTGTGGTCGCGAGCTGTGTTGCGCTTCGTGGATGGCCGAGTTTCAATCTGTTTCAACAACCATGGCACGCGTGCAGCAACTGTCGCCCAATCCCCAAAAATTGGCTGGACTATGCGGAAAATTAAAATGTTGCCTCAACTATGAATTTGATGCCTACGCCGATGCCATCAAGGATTTTCCTGACGAACGCACCATCCTCAAAACAAAAAAAGGCGATGCTTTCTTTCAAAAAAGCGACATCTTTAAAGGTTTGATGTGGTATGCTTACACCAACGATAGGGCCAACCTTTTGGCGATGCCAATTGATAAAGTAAAAGAAATTTCAGCCTTAAACAGCAAAGGTGAATATCCTGAAAAACTGGAAGATTTTGCTTTTATGAAAGAATCTGAGATTTCGGAAGTGAGCAGCAGCATCCTCGAAGGTGACTTGAATCGTTTCGACAAACCCAAGAAAAATAAGAAAATTAGGTCATGACAACCCACTCTTTTGGTTGGCTCAGGCTAAAGAAAATGGCAGCCTACGGGGCTATTTTTGCCGTGTTTTTGTCGGTTGTTGGCCTCACATCATGTGGTAAAAAATTTTTCTACGACGATGTGCAGGCACTTCCCAATGAGGGGTGGAACAAAAATCAAAAACTACGTTTCGAAATGGAGGTTAATGATACAACCTCAACTTTTCAGTTTGCAATGCACATAAGAAACGACATGAACTACCGTTATAGTAACGTTTATTTTTTCTTAGAAACACAATTTCCTAACGGAAACATCACCCGCGATACCCTTGAATGTATTGTGGCCGACCCTTACGGAAAATGGTTGGGAAGTGGCTATGGCAAACTGAAACAAAATTTGATCGTGCTGAATCCATCTATCAGATTTCCACTGCGGGGTAAATACACTTTTGATGTACAACATGCTATGCGTGAGGAAGTTCTGGAAGGTATCACCGATATTGGACTACATGTTGAGAGGAATCCTAATTAAGTAACATTTGGCAATGACAAAACAAAAAACATCAAATAAAAGCTACAATCTATTGGTTACAGTTTTCTGGTTGTCTTTTATTACGATCGGCATAGCTGTATTTATGTTTTTTTTCGGACTATCGAAAGGCTGGTATGGCGAAATGCCCAGTTTTGAAGAATTGGAAAATCCCGATACCAACTTAGCCTCTGAAATTTTTTCATCGGATGGTGTTGTTTTAGGAACCTACCATATTGAGAATCGGTCGAACATCCATTTTTACGACCTGCCTCCCGATTTGGTGAATGCCTTGCTGTCCATTGAAGATATTCGTTTCACCGAACACTCAGGTATTGATTTTAAAGCACTTGGCCGTGTTGCTTATGGTGTTTTCACCGGCAATAGCAAAGGCGGAGGCAGCACTCTTACCCAACAATTGGCCAAAAATCTATTCCCACGCGACGAAAATATGAGCGTTCCAGCGTTGGTGTTGCGAAAATTCAAAGAATGGATCACTGCTTCCCGACTTGAACGCAACTATTCAAAAGAGGAAATTTTGGCCATGTACCTCAACACAGTGCCTTTTGGAAGTCAAGCCTTTGGTATTAAATCGGCTGCATTGACCTTTTTTGGCAAATCAACAGATGAATTGCTGCTCGAAGAGGCTGCTTTGATGGCCGGAGTAGTAAATGCGCCCACTTGGTACAGTCCGGTCAGGAATCCCGAACGTGCTTTGCAACGCCGGAATCTGGTACTGAAAAAAATGGCTGAATATGGTTTCATCTCGCAGCAGGTATGCGATAGTGTAAGCGAAATTCCTCTCAATATGTCACATTTTGGCTTGCTCGACCACAACAGCGGATCGGCTACGTATTTCAGAGAGTTTCTTAGAGCTGAGCTTAAAGCTTGGGCCGCCGAGCATAAAAAAGCGGACGGTAGTTCTTATGATATTTACAAAGATGGACTGAAAATCTATACTACCATCAACTCACGTATGCAAACCTATGCCGAAGAGGCTGTGAGTGAACATCTTGGAGGTGAATTACAGCCTGCTTTTTTTAGCCATTGGAAAAACCAATCTAATGCACCTTTTGTGTTTCCTTCTTCTGAAATAAAAAGTGAAGTGGAGAAAATTATGGATCAAGCCATGCGCCGTACCGATCGGTATCGCTACATGAAAAAGGCCGGCGCACCGATGGATTCCATTCGGCTTGCATTCAATACGCCAACAAGGATGCGGGTTTTTTCGTGGAAAGGTTCGGTGGACACCGTCATGTCGCCCATGGATTCAATCCGATATTACAAATTTTATCTGCAGTCCAGCCTCATGTCTGTGGATGTGCATACCGGACAAGTGAGGGCCTACGTGGGCGGTATTGATTATCGGTTTTTTAAATACGATCATGCCACGCAGGCACGCCGTCAGGTGGGTTCAACTTTTAAACCGTTCCTTTATACTTTGGCCATGCAGGAAGGTGAATATACACCTTGCTACAAAGTACCCAATATCAGTTACAGCGTTCAATTGTGGGACGGAACTTTTTGGGAACCTAAAAACTCCAGTAATGAGCGCATTGGCGAAGAGGTGACTTTGAAATGGGCTCTTGCCAACTCCAACAACTGGATTTCTGCCTATCTCATCAAACGTTTTCCTCCCGAGTCGGTCATTCAAATGGCAAGAAAAATGGGAGTTGTTTCGCCAATTGATCCTGTTCCTGCAATTGCCCTTGGTACACCTGAAATTACATTAAGTGAAATGGTAGGTGCCATGAATACTTTTTCTAATAAAGGAGTGTTCATCAAACCTTATTTCATCACCCGAATTGAAGACAAAAATGGCAATTTAGTTGAACGCTTTGCACCAGAACAGTCAGAAGCACTCGATGAAGTGACGGCCTATAAAATGATTCAACTGATGAAAGGTGTTGTTGAAAGCGGCACCGGCGTGCGTTTGCGCTCAAAATATAATTTACGAAATCCTATTGCCGGCAAAACCGGAACAACTCAAAATCAATCTGACGGCTGGTTTATGGGGCTTACCCCCGATATTACAACCGGTGTTTGGACAGGCGCAGAGGATAGAAGCGTACATTTCAGAAGCATTAAGTTGGGTCAAGGTGCCAATATGGCATTGCCTATTTGGGCCTTGTACATCCAAAAAATCTACAACGATCCGGTGCTTAACATCAGCCAAGGTGATTTTGATAAGCCTTTGACCGATGTAAGTGTTGATTTCGATTGCGTTGAGTATGATCGCCAACAAAATATCAACAACTCTAGTATCAACGAAGACGACTTTTAGATTTGGTGTTTGTGGTGAATCTTTGAGTAGATTTTTTACTCAATATTGATTTCATCAATGAAAATGTAAGCTTGACCGCCTGAGCCTAAATGCCAGCTTGGAATCGTTCCGAAATTGGTTGCTTGAACACGAACATATCTAGCTTTTTCGTTGATCTTCTGCCCAATATCTTGTTTAAAAATGCCCTCAATTTCGGGTGAAATTTTATGGCTGAGGTCAGCCAATTTTTTGAATTTTTTCCCATCTGTTGAAACCGAAAAAGTAACCGTTTTAGGCATCCAAATCCATGAGCGAATGTCTTGAACAAATCCTGCAGAAAGCGAGTGAAGTTGTTCTTCCTGACCCAGATCAACAATGGCTTCAAAATCAACGCCTTGATAACCTTGCCAGCCACCCAATCTCCAATTTTCAGAACCTCTTATGCCATCAATCAAGGCGTCAGCACCACCCCCATGATAATTGGGATGATAGCTGATCAATAACTCGATTGTTCTGCGACTGTCCATTTTAACAAATCGCGCTTCTGTAGTTTTACTCCATCCCAAACTATTTTTATAGGCTTTGGCTTTTATTGTTGTAGTATGCTCAATGTCAAAGGGTTGTAGGTAGCGATTGCTGTTTGTTTTCGGTTCAGTTCCATCCAAGGTGTAATAAATTTCAGCCTCAGCCCCAATGGCTCCCATGCTCACCTTCAGCTTGTCTTTGATGCGGGTATCATCAGCCATGATAAAAGGAACCGGAAGAATCAAAGATTCTTGAATCGCACTTGTCGGGGACGATTCCAACTCAGAATGGTATTGCGTCAATGGGTTTTTGCCCATCACAAAATGAAGGTGTCCCCCTGCCATGATCTCAGAATGCTGCAATGTTGTTAAAGAATGTGGTTTGTCATTTAATGTAACTGATTGAACGTAAATGTTTTCCTTTGAAAGGTTATCAGCGGTGATGCGGAAAGATTTGCCATTTTCTAATTGTATATTCATTTCTGGAAACCATGGTGTTCCGATGGCATATTGGGGTTGACCCGGACAAACCGGATAAAAGCCCATCGCACTCATGATGAGCCATGCCGACATTTGTCCACAGTCCTCGTTTCCAATTAGTCCATCAGGATTTGAGTTGTAAAAATCATCCATTATTTGTCGTACATATTTTTGAGTTTTCCAAGGCTGGTCCACATAATTGTACAGATATGCCATGTGGGGGCTGGGTTCGTTGCCATGGGCATATTGACCAATCAAACCGCTGATGTCTTTCATGTCGCGACCTCCAACTTCGATGTCGGTAGTGAAAAGCTGATCGAGCTTGTTGGCGAGTGCTGCTTTTCCGCCATGCAAATCAGCCAAGCCGGCAATATCTTGCGGAACAAAGAAACTGTACTGCCAGGAGTTGGCTTCGGTGAAATGCCAATCTACCACGCTGGGATCAAAGGGTTGTAGCCAGCCGCCATTCAAACGCGGCCGCATGAAACCGGTTTCGGTATCAAAAATATTTTTGTAGGATTGTGCTCTTACGATGTATTCTTGATAGATGCTGTCGTGCCCCAATTGCTGGGCCATCATGGCAATGCACCAATCGTTGTAGGCATATTCCAAAGTTTTTGAAATGGACTCATGTTCTTTGTCGCCCGGAATATAACCCATTTCACGGTAAACATCCAATCCAAAATGGTTCTGGTTGGCACTGTTGAGCATGGCCTTTAGGGCCTTTTCGCCATCGTATCCCCTGATGTTTTTCATCCAGGCATCGGTAATTACCGGAATGGAATGGTTGCCAATCATGCAATAGGTTTCGTTGCCGGCCAGCTCCCAAACCGGAAGTAAACCGCCTTTTTCGTACATATTAAGCATGGTTTTGATGAAGTCGTTGGTCCGGTTTTGTTCAATAATGGTCATCAAAGGATGCCACGCCCTAAAAGTATCCCACAAACTAAAAACAGTGTAGTTGGTAAAATCATCAGCAGTAGCAATGCTTCTGTCAATGGCACGGTAGCGATGATCCACATCCATAAACGTATTAGGCTGAATCATAGCGTGATACATAGCAGTATAAAATACCTTTAGCTGTTCTTCGGTTCCTTTTCGAACATCAATTTTTGATATCTCCTTGTTCCATTCGCTTTGGGCAGCTGCTTTTGTTTCTTCAAAATCCCAGTTTGGAAGCTCCTTTTTTAAATTGTTTTCAGCTCCTCTAAAATCAACTGCGGATATACCAACTTTCACTTCAATGATTTCATTTTCAGTGGTGTTAAATCCAATAAAAGCTTTAATATTGGTGCCACTGGCTTGGGTTGCAACGCTATTTAAACTGTCGTTGACAGCAATTCCTTTTTGGCTGAAAGGTTTTGAAAACTCCATATAAAAATACCAAACCATGTCCTTGGCCCAATTGGTGGATCTTCTCATGCCGCGTATCGTGCTGTCATTCACAAATTCGATGGACGATTCAACTACCTTATCGCGGTGTTGCAGATCAATGATTAACTGAGATTGATTGGATTGTGGAAAAGTATATCGGTGATATCCAACACGTTTCGTTGCTGTTAACTCTGCAAAAACTTGTGGCTTTTCGAGCTTTACACTGTAATATCCGGCTTGAGCATTTTCTTCCGATTTTTTGAAAGGAGAGCAATATTCGTGGTTTAGAAAAACAGCCGGTCCTACAACGGGCATAATGAGAATGTCGCCATAATCACTTACGCCGGTGCCATTTAACGCGGTGTGTGCAAAACCATAAATCACCGAATCAGAATAATGGTATCCCGAACAGCCATCCCAACCATCGAGGCGGGTTTGAGGACTGAGTTGAACCATCCCGAATGGAACTGTCGCCCCTGGAAAGGTGTGGCCATGACCGCCGGTTCCAATGAAGGGATCAATGTAGGTGAAAGCTTCATTTTTGCGATCTTGGGTGCTACATGAAAACGTGAATGTTATCATAGCAACTGTCATTAGATAAAGAAGATAGCGCATAATTGTAGGTTTAGAAGATTTTATTTTTGAGGAATTACAGCTTTGTTATTTTCAATCCACCGGTTGAGGTGAAAGTGTTGAAGTTGTGCCTTAAAATCCTGCTGATTTAAATTTGTTGTACAAATGATTTCTCGCATTTCACCGGCGTGAAGATGAAAAAAATTGTTGCTAAAACCTGCGTTAGATTCGTTGAGATAGAGCTGAACAAAAGCGGTGAACACTTGTGCAGAAAGCTTCACAACATATCCATTGCTGATGGGCTCAACTTCAATATCAACTTCAGAAGGCAGGAGCTGAAGCTTTCCCAAGGGCGAGAGCATTTGAAAATCAGTATACGTTTTCGAGTCGTCGGAAATGAAGTGGACTTCTATAAATGACTGATTATATTGATGATGTGGAAGAAGGTCATTCAATTTTAAAGAAGGAAATCGTTGCACTTCTCCGCTGAGGAGGGTTATTTTTTGCTCCAACAATCGTTTTTTTGTTCCATCAAAATGCTTTAAATCAACCGTAAATGTACCATGCACATCTTCCAATTTATCTGAAACAAGTGACAATTCAATGGTTTCATTTTCCCGGATGGCCGACACTAAAACGTCGTCGAACACTTCCTTGATACGGTATTGGAGAGCCTTCCAGTTATTTTGAAAATCAATACCCGACCAACTGGTAACCGGCCATACGTCGTTCAATTGCCAGTAAAGCGAGCCCATACCATGTGGCTTCGATCGGCGTTGCGCTTCAATGGCCATTCCAATGCCTTGAGCTTGAATAATTTGCGATGCAAAAATGTATTCTTCCAGAGTTTGGGGTTTCAGCTCCTCCCGATCGAGATAAGTGGAAATGGTTTCAAATCCTGTGGGGTGCTTTTGGTGACACAGCAATGCGGACGAAAATAAACTGTCTTCAGCTTTACTTTGAAAAGTTCGGATGGTAGCCATGGCAGGCATTGCTTGAAAGCCAAACTCACTCATAAAACGCGGCACTTTTTCAAGGTATTTTTCAAAAGGCTCCTTCCCCCACCAAACTCCCCAGTAGTGCGAGTCGCCTTGCGTCATGCTTTCTTTATGGCCCCATCCAATTTGTGGCGAACTTGCAACATAATGTGTATGAGGACTATAAGTGGCAACAATTTTGGGTAAAACGTGATGAAACACCTCCTTATAAGATTTCCAAATGGAATCTTGAAGTCCCTCTGACATTTGATATTGCTGCTGCCAGCCCCAATTGTGCCAGGCTTCATCCACTTCGTTGTTACCGCACCAAAGAGCAATACTCGGATGTTTTCTCAGTCGCTTTACCTGTTCAATGGCTTCTTCCTGAACGTTGTGTAAAAAAGTGCTGTCGCCAGGATACATCGCGCAGGCGAACATAAAATCTTGCCAAACCAACAGTCCATTTTGGTCGCAAAGTGAATAAAATTCATCCTTTTCGTAAATTCCACCGCCCCATATACGTAAAAAATTCATGTTGGAAGACTTTGCGTCTTTGATTAAGCTAACATAAGAGCTGTCAGTTACTTCTGTCACAAAACTGTGTTGCGGTATATAGTTGGCGCCCTTCGCATAAACGGGAATTCCATTGAGTTTAAAATAAAAGGAAACACCGGTTTCATCGGGCTCTTGAACAAGTTCGATGGTGCGAATTCCGCAAATAATTTGTTGTTGATGGATTTTTTTGTCGGAAGTTTTTATCTCCACTTGCCAATGGTAGAGGTTGGGCTCGCCTAAACCATTGGACCACCACAGTTTTGGTTGATGAATTTCAAAATCCACAGCATAGTCATTGATTCCTGGCTTGAGTTCGATAAGTTGTTGAAGCACAAGAGTTTCAGTCGAAGTATCTTTCAATCTTATACTTACATTTTCTTGTTTGTCGGCATTTAAACTCAGGTGTAATTTAAGCTTCGCAACATCTTTGCTGATGTTTTCAGTGGTCACAAAAGCGTCTATCGGAAGCAGGTCGTCCCATCCTGTGAGGTGTATATTTTTCCAAATGCCGGTTGTAATAAAGGTAGGTCCCCAGTCCCATCCAAAATGATAGGCTGCTTTTCGTGCATACATCCATTTCCCACCCGGAAGCACAAATCCACGGGCGGTGGAATCGGTCTTAAATTGCTGATATGCAGATGAAAAACGAATTTCTAAAAGATTTTGTTTTTCTTTGAGATGCGGCTTGCAATCCACTTCCCAACTGCGAAACATATTGTTGGCTTTCAACAGCAGATGGCCATTCAGAAAAACTTCTGCGTAGGTATCAAGGCCTTCAAAAACGAGTTTGATGTGTTGTCGAGAAACAATTTCTTTGTTTACATCGAAACGCGTTTGATACAACCATTCTTTTTCGCCAATCCATTGCAAGTTTTTTTCATTGCACCCATAAAAGGGGTCTGAAATTAATCCGTTGTTTAGCAAGTCGGTATGGATGGTGCCAGGCACAGTTGCCGGCAAAAAGGATGTGGAATCTATTGCGGAAAATCTCCACCCATCGTTGAGGTCTTGTTCAAAAATCAACTTTTTTTCAACGGTTTTGCACCCGCCAAGAAAGCTGAAGGCCAACAGAAAATACATTGTTTTTAAAGCCAAAAACCAGATTTTCACTTGTGTTTTTTCTGCAAAATGATGGTATAAATCATTCATAGTTAGCAATATATATTCTGAACTTTT